>NZ_JMKI01000038.1 GCF_000712295.1 Synergistes jonesii
GGCAGCGGCCGGTTCTGCCATTCTTTGGCAATCGGCAGAATTCGATCCGTCATTCGCGAAATCATTTCAGCAGAGGCATCCACACCGTAGATAGACTGCAGGTGAGCCGAGATATCCCGGGTCGTCATGCCTTTTGCATACATGGACAGGACCTGATCCTCTATATTTGAGATATCGGTCTGGTTCTTTTTGACTGACTGCGGTTCGAAGTCACCCTTGCGGTCTCTGGGGACGTCGATCGGGATATCTCCGGCCGAAGAGGTGACTGTTTTAGGGCTGTAGCCGTTGCGGCTGTCATCTGTATGCTTGTTCTTGTAGTCATATTTGCTGTAACCGAGATGGTCATCCATCTCGGCTTCCAGCATCTGCTGGATCGTATCTCCGAGAAGATCCCTCAGCATAGCCTGTACGTCCTGGGCGTCTTCCGGTTTGTAGTGGGAAAGGAGACTCTGAATAAGCGCTTTTCTTTCCGGTGTCAGTTTTCTCTGTCTTGCCATAAAAATATCCTCCTGGATTGAATTTATCTTAACACCAATCCAGGAGGCTTGCTTTCTTCTCTATGGAGTTTACACAGAATTTGTTATACTCTCGGCAATTTATACATTTTCCCCGATATAGTCATTCAACTTGTATGCAATAACGCAGGGCGGAATCGAATGACGGCATATATTTCATTACGCCCTGCATGCATCTCTTCAAAGCAGACCGACAATGTTCGATCGGGTTCAGCTCCGGTGAGTAAGGTGGCAGGAATATTACTTTATGCCTAAAACCGTTTGCTATGTTTTCAACTTTCTTCTTGCGATGGAACGACGCGTTGTCCATTATTATCGTGCTGCCTTTTGACAACTCCGGACATAAAAAGTCTCGGAACCACGCTTCAAACAGTTCTCCGTCCATAGTGCCGTCGTACTGCATCGGAGCCGCCAGTACACCGCGGATCAATGCGGCGGCTATTCCCGTGCGCCTGTATTTACGTCCGCTCACTTTACCGTAAACCGGAGCCCCACGCAGGGACCATGCCCGCTGCCTGTAGATATATCTGTCTATACCAGTTTCGTCTATATATGCGATCGTATCAGGCGGTATATCTTTGATTTTATCCAGATACTCCGCTACTTTTCGGGCGTCTTGTTCTTTATATGTTACGCTCTTTTTTTCTTCGTATAATTCATTCTTTTCAGCGCTTTCGATACGGCGGCCTTGGAGCAGCCGAATATTTCCGCCGCTTCTTTAAGATAGGCGTTCGGACGTTCCCGAAGAAATTCTTCAAGCTTCTTAGGGTCTATCTTTCTGAAATACTTCCTTCGCGGCTTGTCCTGGAAATCGCCCTGCTCGTCCAGCATCTTTTTCCAACGGCACAGCGCACATGTCCCGACGTTGAAGACTTTCGACGTCTCTCTGTAGGAGTGTCCGTCAAGTATGTATTTTATAGCGCGTTCTCTGAGGTCTTTAGAATATATACTGTCATGAATATAGGATACACCTTATCGTTATTCTTATATGGTTAATGGACTATAAAATAAATCAAGAGCCCGAGAAGGCAGGAATCTGTCAATAACCAGAGAAAATGTCACTCTAATTGTTCTGAGAAAATGTCACCCCCTCCCTGTTTGTGTGTTATTATATATGCTAGGGTTGATTTTAAATCCACCCCGCCAGGGGTGGTCCGAAGCAGGCTTGTGTGGTGACACAGCGCCTGCTTTCTTTTTCACGCCTACATCGATCGCTTTTTGCGCCCTAAACACCTTCTTCATTAGGACTGGCATGCCGTTTTGTATGACGTAAACGGCCCCGTCAAAGGTTTCCCTGACTTCCAGTATTCTTCCACGAACAAATACGGGGCTCTTTTCATCCTCTGGAGTATATATCTCCCCTTTGTATGATATGGTATTCCCCCCGCCGGCCCTTCTCGTGTCCCTTATGGAGAAAACAAGTCCGAGATCGATGCTTCTGTCAAAAGGCATGCAGGCGCTACCGTCCTCATGCGGCAGCACTGCAAACCTGCGGTTATAGTCGCTGATAAAACCTTCCGCTATCATCTTATTAGCGTCAGCGATGTTTGTGATGGATGAAAACCTCAATTCGGCGATGAGCCTGTCCTGAAATGTATTCCAGAGCCTTTCTATACGTCCCTTGGCCTGAGGGCTGTGCGCCGTTATCTGCTTTATACCAAGCTCATACAGCGCCTTGCCGAAGTTTGACAGCGGCAGCTCCGTTCCGCTCAAAATCTCATCGTCGGTCAACTCCTTGGGCGAACGGAATATAGTATGGCGGTCGCTGTATATGGACAGAGGCAATCCATATGCAAGCATCCCTTGTTCCAGCGCCGCGGCATAGCCGCGCATACATTCAGTTTCAGTAAAGAACGCCCCTGTAACGACCCCTGTCGCATCGTCTATATATGCGTGCAAAGTTGCATATCCGTGTTCTTCACCAAACCACTTGTGTCTGCTTGCATCGGTCTGCCACATAATACCGGCGGTCGTCTTCCTTGGACGCGGCCGGTGCTGTTTTGCTTTATGCTTCACCGCCTTCTTGCTCTTTATACCGGCTCCTTTAAGCACACGGAACACCGAAGAACGGCTCACAGACATTCCCTCCGCTTCGTTCAGGCGTTCAGTGAAATGAGAGAAATTATAGTCAAAATACCTCCCCTCAAACAGCTCGACAATCCTCGTTTTAACCTCATCTGAAAGAGCGTGCCTCGGCTTCCGTCCCGCGTTTCCATGCACCATCCCCCTTGCGCCGTTTCTGGCAAAGCTGGCTTTTAGCCTTATGATTTGTCTTATAGAAATACCAAGCTGTTCAGATGCCTCACCATTAGTCACTAAGCCTGATGACGCGGCTCCTATAATCCTTACCCTTCTCGCTTCATCGTTTGTCATACTCATCATGATCTGCCTCATAGTGACATTATCTCAGAACGATTAGAGGGTGACATTATCACAGAACAACAACACGAGAAGGCAGGAATCTTGACTCTTGTAAGAATGTCTGTTATTTTCAAGGCAGGTGGACACAGTCAGAAGCTGTGCCTCAGCTGTGATTTGACCGCCCTGTTCTGCGCCGGTGCGGGGGTTACACGGAATTTAGGATAGACTCAATAAGTTCAGAGCCGGGTTTCGAATGCCGCATCGGCGGCATTACGGGAAGCAAAAACGCGGAAGTCCGGTCAGTCAGCCGGCGTCACGCGCGTGTATGCCAGCCGCGGAATTTATAATTCATATCCCGCGCAGTATCGTCTCCTCTCTGCCGGCGCCGACCCCTATCAGCAGCACGGGGGTCTTTGCGGCATCTTCGATGAAACGCACGTAGTCGCGCGCGGCCTCGGGCAGCTCTGCGAAGCTGCGGCACTCAGCTATGCCGCGCTTCCAGCCTTTAAGCGTCCGGTATACCGGCCTGGCCTTCGCGAGCTCCGCGCAGCTGCTCGGGAAGTGCTTCTGAAGCTTTCCGTTTATCTCGTAAGCGGTGCATATTTTTATCTCGTCGAAGTCGTCGAGGACGTCGAGCTTCGTCAGCGCTATGCCGTCGAGGCCGTTGACGCGGACCGCGTAGTCGATCGCGACGAGGTCGCACCAGCCGCAGCGGCGCGGCCGTCCGGTCGTCGCGCCGAACTCGCCGCCCTTTTGGCGCAGCAGCTCGCCCGTGCGGCCGAACTCTTCCGTCGGGAAGGGGCCTTCTCCGACTCTCGTACAGTAGGCCTTGGCGACTCCGATCGCGCGGTCGACGCGCGACGGGCCTATCCCAGCGCCGGTGCAGGCGCCGCCCGCGCACGGGCTCGAGCTCGTCACGAAGGGGTAGGTGCCGTAGTCGATGTCAAGCAGCGTGGCCTGCGCGCCCTCGAAGAGGATGTTCTGCCCGGCGTTCGCCGCTTCGTCTATCTCCAGGAAGGAATCGCCGAGCATCGGCCCAATGCGTCTGCCCCATTCAAGCGCTCTTTCGTATATTTCGCCGAAAGGAAGCGGCTTCTCTCCGTATATTTTCGTGAGGATGTCGTTTTTCAGCGAAAGCGTGAGCTCGAGTTTGCCGTGCAGTATTTCAGGGTTCGCGAGGTCCTCGGCGCGTATGCCTATGCGTTCGTATTTATCGGCGTAGCAGGGGCCGATGCCGCGCCCTGTCGTGCCTATCTTCGCGCCCTGGGAGCGCGCCGCCTCGGAGAGCCTGTCTATCAGCTTGTGGTACGGCATCACGACGTGGGCGCCGTGGCTCACTATCAGGCGCGCGAGTTTTTTGCCGCGCGCAGCGAGGCCGTCGAGCTCTTCAAAGAGCGTATCGGGGTCTATCACGACGCCGTTGCCTATTATGCAGATTTTGTCGGGGTAGAGGATGCCGGAGGGCAGAAGGTGGAAGACATATTTTTCGCCGTCGGCCACGACCGTGTGGCCGGCGTTCGCTCCGCCCTGGTAGCGGACGACCACGCCGGCTTTCTCCGCAAGGACGTCGACGACGCGCCCTTTGCCTTCGTCCCCCCACTGCGTTCCCAAAAGTATATCTGTGCGCCCTCTCATTGAAAAACACCTCTTTAAGCAAATCGTCAAGTTTTATTGACAATTATCTAAAAAACTGCTGTATTGTAATCTATGTTGCCTCGGTCGGCAATAGTTTATCCGTAAATTTTGACGTTTCTCAGCGCTAATTTTTTGCCGCGCGACATCTTCTTTATCGCGGCTTCCCGCGACATCGCTTCTTCCTTCGTGGCGAATCCTTCGCAGTAGAAGAGTTCGACGGGAAGGCGCCCCTTCGTGTATTTCGCGCCGCGACCGGCGTTGTGCGCGGCCAGGCGCTTTCGCAGGTCGTTGGTCCAGCCTGCGTAGAGCGTGCCGTCGGCACAGCGCAGTATGTACGCGTAAGCCGTCATAGCGTGTACGTGCCGGGCGCGTTTTTGTCCAGCATGTCGCCTCTTCTTCCGATGTCGAACAGCGCGCGCAGAAAATCCCAGAAGCCGCTTTCCCCGAGATCGACTATGGCGCCTACGATATCTGAAAAAAGCCAGTAGCTCAGCCCGGTGAACGCCGACAGGTGCGCGGCGCACTCGGGGAGGCTCTCCGGCACCACATATTCGAGCGCGCCGAGCGGATACGGCAGAGAATCCCACGATAAGCGCCGCGCCGCGGTAACGGCCCCGGCTATTACGACGGCGATGAGAATCGTGGCCAGGATTTTTCTCTCTTTCATCTGATTTTAGCTGAACGGAGGGCAAGGAGCCCTCCGACTCCGTCGCTTTTACTCCACCGTGACGCTTTTCGCCAGGTTACGCGGCATGTCTATATCGCAGCCGCGCTGGCGCGCGATGTAGTAAGCGAAGAGCTGCAGCGGTATCACCGCTACGAACGGGTAAAGCTCCGGCTCGGTCTCCGGCGTGAAGATTATATGGCTCGTGTAGTGCCTTATTTCTTCGTCGCTCTCGGTCGCTATCGCTATGATCGGCGACCTGCGCGCCATCGACTCTTCGATGTTGGAGACCGTCTTCTCCCAAAGGCCGTTCTTCGGCACGAGGGCGACGACCGGCAGCTCTTTGTCGAGCAGCGCTATGGGCCCGTGCTTCATCTCTCCGGCGGGGTATGCCTCCGCGTGCAGGTAGGAGATCTCTTTCAGCTTGAGAGCGCCCTCAAGCGCCGGCGGGTATGCAAGTCCGCGCCCGATGAAGAAGAAGCCGCGCGCGTCGGCGAAGTCGCGCGCAAGCGCTTCGATCTCCCTTTCCTTCGAGAGAATCGTCGCGAGTTTGCCGGGTATGTCCATCAAAGCGGAGATAAGGCGCCTCTCCGACGCCGGTGAGAGCTCTCCGCGCAGCTTCGCGAGATACATTCCGAGAAGCGTCAGCGCCGTGATCTGCGCGGTGAAGGTCTTGGTGGCGGCGACGCCGATCTCCGGCCCGGCCGGCGTGATGATCGCTTCGCCGACCTCTCGGTGGATCGTAGAGCCGCGCACGTTCGTTATGACGAGGCATCTTGCGCCGCGGTTCTTGGCAAGCCGGGCCGCGTGCAGCGTGTCGGCCGTCTCGCCGGACTGAGAGACGAATATCGCGAGCGTCTCTTCGTCTATCGGGATGTTCCTGTATCTATATTCGGAGGCTACCTCCGTGCGTATCTCAAAATTGCCGAGCGTCTCCATGATACGGGCCGCCGCAGCCGTCGCGTAATGCGACGTGCCGCAGGCGACGAAGTGGATTTTCTTCCATTTTTCCGTCTCCTCCGGCGTCCACGCAAGCTCGTGGCTCAGATCGACCTTCTCGCCTGCGATGCGCCCGAGCAGCGTATGAGCCACGACGTCTGGCTGCTCGTGTATCTCTTTCAGCATGAAGTGCGGATATTCGCCGCGGTTCGTCATCGCGGCGTCCCAATCGAGATGCATAGGCTTCTTTTCGTGAGGGGCGCCGGAGAAATCGTAGAATTCGCAACCCTCTCTCGTTATGCGCGCTATTTCGTCGTCGTCCATGAACCAGACGTCGCGCGTGTATTCGAGCAGCGCCGTCGGATCGGAGGCGCAGAAGCCCTCGCCCTTCGCGTGCCCCACGACGAGCGGCGAGCCCTTGCGCGCGGTCCATATTTCGTTCGGCCTGTCGTAGAACATTATAACGAGCGCGAAAGCGCCGCGAATCCTCTTCGTAAGCTTCACGATGGCCCCTTTCGGGTCTCCGTCGTAGACGTAGCCGAGATACTGCACGGCCGATTCCGTGTCCGTCTCCGTGTGGAAGGCTATGCCGCGCGCCTCGAGGTCGGTGCGTATCTCGCGCGCGTTTTCTATTATGCCGTTGTGGACCAGCACGACTCTGTTGTCGCTTGAAATATGGGGGTGGGCGTTCCTCTCGGAGACGCCTCCGTGAGTCGCCCAGCGCGTATGCCCTATACCGAGCTCTCCGGTGAAATTCGCCTTCGCGACCTTTTCGGCGAGGACGGAGACTCTGCCCGTAGTGCGGATCTCCTGTATCTCGCCGCCCTTTATCACCGCTATCCCCGCGGAATCATAACCGCGGTATTCATGCTTCGCAAGGCCGTCAAGAATTATTTTCGCGGCCTCCTTGCAGCCTATATAACCCATAATCCCGCACATTCTAAGAATCATCCTTTCGCGGCTGATAAGCGTTACTTATTCTATAACATTATCACGACAAACATAAAGTCTTTTGCGGGAAGAACTAACTTTTACAGCCGCAGGAGGATATCACAGCCAGCGCAGGGCCGCATATTGGAACGCAAGAAAAACTTCGCGCGAAGGGTAAAGTTCGCGGCAGAGCGCGGCGCCGCCCGGCACGCGCGCCCTGATCATAAAGCCTCCGGCGTCCGCCGATACGAGCACCGACGACAGAGCGCGCTCAAGCGTCATATGCACGATGCGGGCGCAAATCACGTTGACGCGCTCTTCTTCGGCTGGTCTGCTCGTAAGAATCCGGACATCTTGGGCGCCGAGCGCGGCGGCCGAAGGCTCTCCCGAAAGAGGAGGCGCCGTGAATATCGCCTGCCCTCCGGGGAAGAGGCGCGCCGCGCGCCCCTCCGCGATAGTCCATCCTCCCTGAAATATATTTTCCGCGCCTACCGCCACGCGACCGCGGTAAAGGCTCACGACCTCGCTGGACATCTCATAGAGCCACGCTAAGTCGTGCGTAGCGGCGATCACCGCGACGCCGTGGTCCTTCGCTTCCATAACGGCGGCTTCCATTATCAGCTGCGCGCTCCTCTCGTCCACGTTCGCGGTAGGCTCGTCGAGCAGCAGCACGCGCGGGCGCAGGGCGAGCCGCGCGGCCAGAGCGACGCGCTGCACCTCTCCGCCGGAAAGCTGATACCACTGGCGCGACGCGAATTTTTTCGGATCGAGCCCCACCCTGGCGAGGCTCTCTTTCACTCTGCCGTCTATCTCCGAAGCGCCGATATTTCCGCGCAGTCTCAACCCGAAAGCGATATTTTCATATACGGAGCGGCTGAGCAGGTAGGAATCCTGAAGAAGATAGGTTACCTCGCGGCGAAGCGCGCTTTCGCGTCCGGCGGCGGGGCTGCCGCGGTAGAGCAGCGTGCCGTCGTCGTAGGGCAGCAGAAAAGAGAGTATCTTAAGCAGCGTCGATTTGCCGCTGCCGTTGGGGCCGACGAGCCCCGTTATGCCGGAGCCCTCTATCGTCAAATCGGCGATGTCGAGGCCGGGCGTTCCCCTTCCATAGCTCTGTTTAAGGTCGTGTATCTCATAAAGCGGCGTCATGAAAAATTACCACGGTAAAGGCGGCGTACCTCCGTTTAGGACGGCGCGCCGCCTTCTGCGTTTACTTCTTCTTTCTTCTCAAGATAATGAGCGGGATTACGGCGGCAAGCGCGGCGCCGCACGGCGCGGCGCTGCAGCCCGAGCCGCCGCCGTCGTGAGCCGTGCCGGTCAGCGGTATCTGATGCACGGCCTCGGCGTATTTCTGAGTCTGCGAGTCTAAGAGATAGTCAAGGAATTTCTGCGCCTCTGCGCTGACGTCGTTTCTCGTTATCGCGTAGAGATAGCGCGACACGGGATACTCGCGGGACGGACCCTCTTTAAGCCGTTCGTAGTTAGTCAGCGCCACTATGTCCACGCTGCCGGCCCGATAGGCCTCCGATTCCATTATATAATACATGCTGTCAAAGCCTATCGCCCATTTGTTTTCATCCCGCGCGATGAGAGCGGACATATCTTTCGGCGCCCTGCCGTAGCCTACGTCGTCCGACGCGTTCCCCTTTATCACGAGGTCTTTCCAAATTATGTACTTGCCGTCGCTCTCGCTGGTGGAATAGACGTCTATCGGAATATCGGGGCTGATCGATTCGTCAAGTTCGTGCCAATTCGTTATTTTCCCCGTGTATATGCCGTGGAGCTGGTCGAGCGTCATTTTTTTCACCGGATTGTCCCTGTGCACTATAGGCGGGATAGCGTCTATCACAAACGGCGTCTGAGAGAAGAGCACGCCGGCGGCTTCCGCGTCAGAGAGCGCCCGCAGCACTTCTTCGTTGTCGAGCTCGGAAAGCTGCCACGTCGAAAGCGCTATGTCGCAGCTATCATTCTGTGCGAGAGCTATTATCGCGGTGTTTTTATTATATTTGCTCTTGTTGATCGTCACATCAGCGCTACTCTCATAGGCTTTGAGCGCGGCTTTCGGGAACCACTGCGCGACGTCGGAGCCCGCGACGTATACGTGCGCGTCGGCCGGCGCGGAAAGCGCCGCGATCGCTATAAACAGCAGGATTACCGCTTTAAGAGCGCGTTTCATTCGAAGCCCTCCCTTTCATCTCTCCGCACAGCGGAAATTTATTTGCCGTGCTTTTTATTCCATTCGTCGGAGTTCGGGAAAAAGAGCGGCTCCCCGTACTCACTGACCTTGAAGTCCTTTATTATCGTCTGAGCCTCGTCGCCGCAGAGCCAGTCGACAAATTTTACGGCCTCGGCGTTGTTCACCTTCGGGAATCTCTTCGGGCTGACCTCTATGGCGGCGATAAGGTTGAGAAGTATCGGATCGCCTTCCACGAGCGGGACTATCTTTATGCCGCTTCTCCTGGTAAGATAGGTCGCCCTGTCCATCAGAGTATAGGCGCCGCGCTTATCGGCAAAAATCGTCGTGGGGCCGTTGCCCAGCTTGCCGAGCGAAAAGACCGTGTACCATTCGTCCATTTCAGCGTCGGGAGAAATGCCTGCGGCCCGCCATACCTTCATTTCCGCCACATGTGTGCCGGACATGTCTCCGCGGCTGATAAACGGAGCCTTCGCTTCCGCTATCTTTTTAAGGGCCTCCGCCGCCGATTTCATCCCTTTGATTCCCGCGGGGTCCCCTTCGGGGCCGAGGATCACAAAGTCGTTATACATGAAATCCCTGCGGTTCTGTCCGTAGCCTTCCGCTATAAACCGGTCTTCAAGAGCTCGCGCGTGAACGACGACGAGGTCGAAATTCCCCGTCTTCGCCTTCTCCAGCGTCGCGCCCGTGCCGGCCTTTTCAATGACGAATTCCGTTCCCGTCTTGGCCTTGTAGTTGTCGGCAAGAAGCGGGATTATGCCAGCGTCCACCGGTCCTATCGTACTTGAAAGCCTGATCGTGCCGGCGAAGGCCGGCGCACAGATAAGAAGAAAGACGACGGCCGCGATAAATCTTTTAATTTTTTTCATAACGTGAAAGCACCATCCTCATTTAATTTTGTGTCCTGCGGCGCAGGAAAGACAACGATATGTTAAGCAGCAGCGATATAAGTATCAGAATCACGCCAAGCGCGATTCCCAGCGCGAAGTCGCCCTTGCCCGTCTCAAGCGTTATGGCAGTAGTTATGGTCCGCGTGTGCCATTTGATATTGCCGCCGAGCATCATCGCCGAGCCGACCTCGCCGACGATGCGCCCAAGCGCCGTGAGAGCCGCGGTGAGAATCAGAAATCGGGCTTCCCACAGGCTCGCCGCGGCGAGCCTCGCGCCCGACGCGCCGAGGGTCAGGAGCGTCTGACGCAGACGGCAGTCGAGCCCTTCGACAGCGGAGGCGGTGTAAGCCGCTACGATAGGCGTGCCCAATATCACCTGCCCTATAGCCATTCCTTCGACGGTAAAGAGGAGCTCCCAGCCGCCGAGAGGCCCGCGGCGCGAAATGAACGCATAGACCAGAAGGCCGATCACGACGGTAGGCAGCGCAAGAAGCGTATCGGTCGCGGCGCGCACGGCACGCTTGCCTGGAAAGCTAAAATAGCCGAGCGCGAAGCCGAGCGGAAGTCCAAGCGCCAAGATCGCCGCCATAGAAAGGGCGGTCAAGCGCAGAGTGGTGGCGAGAATGACCATCGTCTCCTCGTCCTGCGCGTACAGAAGCCTGAAAGCCTGCACAAATCCGCGGGCGATAAAATCCATATAGCAACCCCCCGGTTCAGCCGTTATCCGTCATAAAAAACGGACAGGCGCTTCTGCGCGTCTGTCCGTCGACGAAAGCCGGTTTAATGCCCGTAGCGCGTTTCGGCTTCGGGGAAGAAGAGCTGCTTGCCTTCGACCTTGAAGTCCGCTATATCCTTCTGGACCTTTGAAGAGGTGATCCAGTCGATATACTTGAGCGCGAGGTCGTACTTAACGTTCGGGTGCTTCATCGGGCTGACCGCCATCACGCTGTACCTGTTGAGCAGCTCCTTGTCGCCTTCGCAGATGATCACGAGGCCCTTTCTGCCCTCAAGCCCCGCCTCATACTTTATGAACGTGCCGCGGTCGGAGAGGGCGTAGCCGTTCTGTTCGTCTGCGATGTTTATCGTCTTGAGCATCCCCTGTCCCGTCTGCACGTACCAATCCGCCTTGTCGAAGTCCTTAACGCCCGCCCTTTCGAGCAGCTTAAGCTCCGCCGTGTGAGTGCCTGATTTATCGGCGCGGCTGACGAGCTTCTGTTTTTTGGCGGCTATCGCGGCGAAGGCCTGCACGACCGGCTTGCCCTTGACGCCGGCCGGGTCGTTCGCGGGGCCGATGAGGACGAAGTCATTGTACATGACCTTGCGGCGGTTCACCCCCGCGCCCTCCTCCATGAACCTATCCTCCTGCGAAGGCGAGTGAGTCAGGACGACGTCCACGTCGCCGTTGCGCCCGTATTCGAGAGCCTTGCCGGTACCTACCGAGACCCACTGGATCTCTATGCCGGTATCCTTCAAAAGGATAGGAGCGAGATAATCAAGAAGGCCGGTGTTGTCCGTGCTCGTAGTGGTGGCCATACGAAGCACGGGCGCTTTCGCCGTCGCGAACGAGCCGAAGACAAGCAGGCAGGCGACAAGGCACAGCGCGATAATGGAACTCTTTCTGCTGATACGCATGGGTAAAAACCCTCCTCGTGTAATTTGTGCCGCATTGCGGCCATAATAAAACCCGCGCGGCAGGGAGGAAGGAAAAGAACGTTCACGCACTTTCGCTATCCCCTTTCCATCACGGGAGACGGCCCCGTTTCCAAGGCCGCCCTAACGACCGCCTTCCATAGCCGGAAGGCCGTAGGAAGAACAGTTTCAGGGACGTTATGACGCATACGCTTCGCCGCAGGCCAGGCAAAAACCTGCGACGCCGTTATTGTACACTATCACGGCGCGCTATTTCAATACGTACAAAATATATACAATGAAATTAGGCGAGGAATGTTGGGGGCATTCCTCGCAGAAGTGGAGAGTTGTTGTGTTTAAAACGTTCCTGATAAATAAACGAGCCGTACCCCTTTGTACAGAGCACGGCCCCCGATAAGCAGAGCAGCCCTTCTCCTTTCCAAAGGGAGGCCGCCGCGTTTCCTCGACGACCCTGTCGGCAGGAGAGCCATGGATCACCTTCTTTAGGCTCGGCTGCTCGGAGAATCATTTTTTATCATTGTCGTTTATGGTACAATAAATGCTGGAAAAAGACAAGCGCTAAAAGCTTTTTTGCAGAATTTTATGCCGAAATGGGGGCGATAGCATGACTACACTGCGCATCCCGCCCAACATTCCCAAGCCGACGCTTGAAGAGATGAGGGCATGTCCTATCATAAAACAGTTCGACGACCTCGGAATATGGTTCGGCATCAACCCGCCGTGCATCGACGCTCGCGAGATGGTCCTCCACATCTCCGACACGCCTCAGACTATGTACCATTATCTGCGTAGAGCCCTGCGCAGATTGAAGCCGGCGTGGATAGTCCACACTGGGGACTTCGTCGACAATGTGAAGCTGGAAAAACGCCCGGGGTTGATCGACCTCTATCGCAAAAAAATCAAAGATTTTTTTGCGATTCTCGACGAAGAGGATTACGGCGCGATCGTCGTCACCGGAAATCACGACGACGTCCCCACGCTCCTTTCGTACAGGCACAACCCTTCAGTACAGATTTGGACCACCCCAGGTTCCTTCTCGCTGGGAAAATTTTCCTTCCGCGCGGGGCACACCTATGAGGACGTCATGACGGAGCCTGCGCAGTATAACCTCTACGGGCACAACATGGTGCATCCCTCCGGTGTAGGCGCCAACGGCAATATGTACCTGAACGGACTGCAGGCAATGTACCTTATCCACATATACAGCGGCGAAGTGACCGCTATCCCCTATCCGCCGGGGACGGACGACGCGCGGCTCCAGCGCAGGCGGGTCTCGCTGTAGGGGATCGCGGACAAAAAGAGGCAAAAAAGGGAGGCAAGACAAAATGATATCTCTGATAAGGTCGGGGCCGGAAGCCATAGCCATGAAGATATCGGAACAAGTCACTGAGATCCGTCACAAGTTGAGCGCCTGGGGGGCGCTCATATCGCTGGACCCGGAGAGTTCGCTTAAAAAATACGGGCCGGCGCGCAGGCTGGTCTTTCTGCGGATACAAGCGGAAGACGAAAGCATCGACGAAACATACGTCTCCGAGAACCCTCTTGAAATGCTGCTGGCGACGCTGATAAACAGCCGCGTCTCAAGCGGCGTGGAGAGCATCGGCGTAATGCCCGGCTATGTGATGATGAGGCTGATGGGAGATATCGAGCGCGGCATCCGCGCCATACAAAAAGACCTCGGCGGCGAGATAATCGATTCTCGCCCCTTCTATCGCCCAGATATTCCCGGTACCTCCTCCATCGTCTACTTCACGCCCAAGTCGCTGGCGAAGTCGATACAGGAATACGACATATACCATAAGTCGCTGCTCGTCTCCGCGCGCTCCAAAGACGCCATCCTCCAGTACCTTTCCCTGCGCGGGATCGAATACCTCGGCACAGCGCTCGGCACGCCGGACTGGAACGACGTTGAAATAAGGATATGCGATTCCGACAAGCTCTTCGAGCTTCACCGCCAGAGACTGCTCACAGTCATACAGGGACTGCAGATGGGCATGGTCCTTGAGGAAAAATGGGAGCAGGAGCGGGCGCTGACGCGGCGGACGCTGCCGGTCTACATGATGAAGCTCTACACGCCTTTCGACGTACAGACGATAAAAAAGCTGGCCATGGGGCTAGAATACGATGACAACGGGCAGCGCTTCGTAGATTTCGACGTATACCACAACGACCGGAAGATATCGGCGTTCACAGAGCTCAATAAATTCCCCGGCAAAACGCGCAACGATATTGGAATCATGAACCGCAACGAAGTAATGAAGAATATCGACATCGATTCGATGAACGAGCTGATGCGGCTGGAAGCGGAAATCGAAAGAGAGCGCAAAAAGCGTCCGGGCGAAGTATCGGGGTAAAATAATTCAAAAAAAGAGAAGCGCGCTTCCTTTTTGAAAAATGAAGGCGCGTTTCTCGTCCTCGCGCCGCCTGCATAAATAAAACGAAAGAGCCGAGCTCTCGCTCCGAGCTTTACACCCTAACGGCGGCGTATTTTACGCAATTATAGCTTCCGCGCGAAAACGCACGGTATTGGTACGGCAAATTCTCTGAAGTTCATTATTTATATAAAGCGCCCCATGGAATTGGCTGTGTTTATTTTTTCGCAACCTTCCACCGTAAATTATTAAAATATTATTTTTACACGCCTGATCAATAGACTTTTGTTCTATTTATATCGACATTTTTGGCCTATAACTTTCTGTAACCAATATATCGAAAAATTAAATATATAATTTTTAAAAATTTTATATATAATCTTTTATGAAATTTAATATTGCTATTTAAAATAAATGATGATAAACTAAGTCATGACGCCAGAAATCGTTCAACGACAAATTATTTAGCGAGTTTTTTTAACAAGATTTTTAAATCTGAGAGGAAAGGAGAAGGCGTCACGCATTAACGCTCAATGCGACGACGCGTGATGGGGAGAGACCCAATTTCATCATTTTAATTATCGAAAGCGAGGTAATAAGTATGGCGGAAATCAAAAAAAGCGGCGAACAGTTCGGCAGCCGTTTGGGGCTTATCGCCGCGATGCTTGGGATGGCCGTGGGAACTGGCAACATATGGAGATTCCCTCGCGAGGTCGCCAGCAACAACGGCGGTGCATTTATCCTTATGTGTTTCCTGGCTCTGTTCATCTGGGCGGTTCCGCTCATCTGCGCGGAATCCGTCTTCGGGAAAAAATCGAGAATGGCGAACGCCGGCGGCTTCAAAACTATGCTCGGCGAAAAATATACCTGGATGGGGACTTTCACGGCGCTTACCAACGCGTTCCTGGGGGCGTACTACGTGGTCGTCGTCGGCTGGTGCCTCAAGTACCTCGTAATCATCCTGACCGGCTTTCTCTCGACGGTGAGGGAGGGCGGCGTGGAAGTCACGACGCAGTATTTCAACAACTTCGCGCTGACTCCTCCCAGCTATGAATCGTGGGTCTGGTTCATCGTAGGCATCGCGATATGCTCGATAGCCGTCTTCCGCGGCATACAGGGCGGCATAGAGACGGCCAACAAGGTAATGATCCCGATGGTCTTCATACTGCTGGCGTTTCTTTTCGTCAGGGTGCTCTTCATACCGGGCGCGATGAAGGGGCTCGAGTTTATGTACCACGTGGACGTAAAGGACTTCGGCAACCCGCGCATATGGCTCGCCGCCTTCACCCAGGCGGCCTGGTCGTCTGGCGCGGGCTGGGGTATGTTCCACATCTACTATATATACTCCGCCAAGGATGAAGACATCGAGCTCAACGCCTTCACCGCGACGTTCGGCGATATGGTGGCCGCAATGCTCGCCGGCATGGTGGTGCTGCCCACGGTCTTCGCCCTCGCCCCGAACCCGGAGGCGGTTAAGGAAGTGCTGGGCTCCGGCGCCAACGGGCTTACCTTCATCCACTTGACGAACCTCTTCGCGCATACCTCGGGAGGCTTTGTAATGGGGGCGCTCTTCTTCCTGGCGCTCCTCTCCGCGGCGGTAAGCTCCGTCATCGCGATGATCGAGACGGGGACGCGCAACCTTATAGACATGGGATTCCCGCGCGCGAAGGCCACGCTCTGCACGGCTCTCTTCTTCGCGGTCGTCGGCTCCTACTCGGCCCTCGACAACCGCTTCTTCAACAACCAGGACATGGTGTGGGGCGTAGCGCTGTTGATGGTCGGCCTCCTCTACTCGATCGGCTCCATGAAATACGGCGTGGAAAAGCTTTGGAACGAAGACATATCGCCCTGCTCCGACATTCAGGTGAAGTGGATGTGGTCGGTCATCAAGTTCTTCCCGTTCGAGTTCGCTTTCGTCTGGGGCTGGTGGATGTGGGACGCCAAATCATGGTATCCAGGCGAGTGGTTCAAGTTTTGGCCGCCTACGCAGTATCAGTATACCCCGGGCGTAATGGTGGTCGAGTGGGCGCTGGTGTTCGCAGTATGTCTCCTGCTCAACGGTTTCCTTTCGAAACGGCTAATTTACAGCAACAAGATAGACTGACGGCCCTTTTTCGGCAGCTAAGGAGGAGGATTTTGAATGTGGAAGCTTAATATGGCTGTATGCATCGCGATAGGGTTCGGCTGCTTCGGCTGGGCTATGTGGAAAACGATCACCGCGGAGAAAAAGAAGAAGTAAGGCTAAAAATAGTAAGGCCATAACTTTGCGGCAGGGGGAGGAAGAGTTCGCCTTCCCCTGCCCTTTTCATCTCAAAGCCGGCGGCAAAAAAATTTACAAGGCTTGTATTTTCTTAAATCTATCGTAATATAATTACTGATTTGTTGATACAGCCGCGAAGGGACTGAGGGGCGTTTTGAGAATCGTTCTTGTGGGCGCCGGAGAAGTTGGCTACAGCGTCGCGAAAAATCTGTCGGCGGACGGACACGACATAGTTATAATCGAGGAAAACAACGAGAGGGCGGACCGCGCGGAAAGCACTCTCGACGTCATGGTCGTCCGCGGGAACGGCGCGCGCCCGAGCGTCCTAGCCAAAGCGGGGATAGCCCAGGACGGCACGGAAGTTTCGATGCTGATAGCCTGCACCAACAGGGACGAGGTCAACCTTATGGCCTGCTGGATAGCCAAGCGGATGGGGGTGCCGCACGTCATCGCACGCGCGGTCGGGCTGGAGTTCACCGACAACGAAGGCTGGGCCCGCGGGCTGGGTATAGATATGCTGGTCTCTCCCGAGCGCTCCGTCGCAAAGGAGATCGAAGAGCTTCTTGAAGTCCGCTCCGCGATACACGCGAACGAAATAGCCGGGGGACGCGCCGGCATCTACGTCTTCCGCATTGCTCAGGAATCCCCGCTCGTCGACCTGTCGCTGCTCGAAATGCGCAGAGACAATCCCCAGCTCGTCATGCTCGTCGTATGCATAAAGCGCGGCGAAGAATCCTTCGTGCCTAGGGCGTCGGAGAGGCTACAGCAGGGCGACGTATGCTACACCGTATGCTACCGCTCGACGGTCCTCGAAGTCGAGCGCCTCTTCCAGCCGAAAAAATCAAAAAAGCTGAAAAAGGTCTTCATCGTCGGAGCGGGCAAGGTCGGCTTTCAGACCGCGGCGCGCCTTCTCTCGCATATCCGCGGCATCGACCTCAGGATAATCGACCTTGAGAGGACGAAATGCGAAAAGCTCGCCGGAGAGCTGCCCGACGCGATGCTGCTCTGCGCGGACGGCTCCGATACGGAATTCCTGCGCATGGAAGGCATCGCCGAGGCCGACGGCTACGTCGCCGCGACGGACCACGACGAAACGAATCTGATGCTCGCGGTCCTCGCCAAGACGCTCGGCGCCTCGAAGAGCATAGCGGTCGTCCAACGCCCGACATATCTTGAAATGACGAGCCACATACCCGTCGACGCGATAGTCAACAGGAACCAGACCCTTGCCGACGCGATAACGCGCAGCGTCCGCTACCCGGGCTCTTCGCGCGTCCTCACGGTAATGGAGGAGATAAGCGCCGAGGCGGTCGAGATAACGATACCGCCCAAAGCCTCGGCCGCCGGCAAAAGCCTGATAGAGCTGCGTATGCCTCAGGGCTCTATAATCGGGCTCCTCGAACGCAACAACGAGATGTTCATACCGACGGGGCACACGGTATTGAATGCCGGGGATAAGATCGTCCTCTTCGGCACAGCATCGGTGATAAACGCTGCGATGCGCCCCTTCGGAGAGGAAAAGCTTTGAACTATAAAATAGTCGCACGCTTCTTGTCGATACTTGCGTTTACGATAACCGCCTCTCTCATCTTCCCCCTTTTCTGGGCCCTCGCCGACGGCACGGAGGACGCTTCCGCCTTTTTCCTTTCCGCCTTAGTGGGAACAGCTATATCCGCCGCCTTTTTCATTTTGGGAAAAGGAGCGAAAAAGGAGGACCTCGGCTCGCGCGAAGCAATAGCCGGAGTAGCGTTTTCCTGGGTAGTGGCTTCGCTGATAGGCTGTATGCCCTACATCTTCAGCGGCTACATCCCTTCCTTCACAGACGCCTACTTCGAGGCGATGTCGGGTTTCACGACGACCGGAGCGACGGTAATGCGCGACATCGAGCCTGTGCCGCGCGGCATACTGATGTGGAGGGCGCAGACGCAGTGGCTCGGCGGCATGGGCATCGTCGTCCTAGTGATAGCGATGCTTCCCCTGCTCGGCGTGAACATGACGCAGCTTTTCAAAGCTGAAAGCCCTGGCCCGAGCCTGGAAAAGACATATCCGCGGATCGCCGAGATGGCTGTGATGCTCTGGCGCCTTTACATGGGGCTGACCGTCGTAAGCGCTCTGCTGCTCGTCGCCGGCGGCATGACCTTATATAACGCGATAGCGCACACCTTCGCCGCCGTATCGACCGGCGGCTTCTCCACCCACAACGCAAGCGTAGCCTACTACGATTCCGCGTATATCGACTACGTACTCACGTTCGTAATGTTCATAGCCGGCGCGAATTTCAACCTGCACTTAGCGGCGCTGCGGGGAAGGAGCTTCAGGCCGTATAAAGATTCCGAATTCCATTTTTACACGGCGGTCGCGCTGGGCGCCACTCTAATGATCTGCGCGGTCCTCCTGCGCGACGGCGTATTCAAAAACTTCTTCCAGGCATTGCGCTATTCTCTCTTCCAGGTCGTAAGCATCATGACGACGACGGGCTTCGTCACCGCGGACTACGGCAAGTGGCCCATGTTTACGCAGCTGACTCTGCTCGCGCTGATGCTGCTCGGAGGCTGCGCCGGCTCAACGGCCGGAGCTATCAAATGCGTCCGCTTTCAAGTCGTGATAAAAGAATCTATCGCGGAGCTCAAAAAAATGATTCACCCGAACGCGGTCGTCGCGATATTCCAGAGCAACGGCACCGCGAATCCCTCTATGGTGGCCTCTTCAGCCTGCTTCATCGCCACCTTCATCATAATATGGGGCGTCTCCTCTCTCGCCGTCAGCCTCTGCGGCAACGACATCGTGACCTCGATAAGCGCGGTCTCCGCCACTCTGTGCAACGTCGGCCCCGGACTCGCCGACGTCGGGCCCGTATGCAACTTCGCCGAGCAGAGCGCCTTCGCGAAATGGATATACACATTCGATATGCTCTGCGGAAGACTTGAGCTCTATACCGTGCTGGTGCTCTTCAGCAGGGATATGTGGAGAAAGTAAAGCCCTCTCGGATATTCTTATCCACAATTTATTAACACGCTACCGATAGTGTTTTGTGGATAAGTTGTCAATAGATATAGTGTTTTTCGCTTTTCAAAATCAAGAATAATTGTTATCATAGCCTTAGTCACGGATTTGCCCCGTACGTTATATAAAATGGCTTTATTTTGGAGGTCTCCGTCATCATGATCATTAAACCTGCGTTCAGCCAATCGGCGAGGGATATTCTACGCGACCGTTACCTATGGCGCGACGAAAACAGAAATCCCATTGAGAAGCCTGAAGAGATGCTGCGGCGCGTGGCGACGCACGTCGCCGGGGCGGAGCGCACGCTTCCCCTTCAGTACAAATGGGCCGATGAGTTCTACGAGATCATGGCGAAGCTGCTCTTCATGCCCAACAGTCCGACCCTTATGAACGCCGGGCGCCCGTCGCCGCACGGGCAGCTCGCCGCCTGCTTCGTCGTCGGCGTAGAGGATTCGATGGACAGCATCTGCGAGGCTCTGCGCAAGCAGATGCTGATACACAAGAGCGGCGGCGGCACCGGCTTCAATTTCTCAAAGCTGCGCAGCGAGGGCGCCAAGGTAAACAGCACCAACGGGCGCGCTTCCGGCCCGGTCTCCTTCATGGGGCTTTTCGACAAGGCGACGGAGACCGTCCAGCAGGGCGGCATGCGGCGCGGCGCGAACATGGGCATATTGAACATAGACCACCCCGACATCAGAAAGTTCATCCATTGCAAGGACAAGGACGGCACGATCACGAACTTCAACATCTCGGTTGGCGTATCCGACAGCTTCATGAAGAAGGCCGAAGAAAACCCCTGCGGCGATGAAGCGGCGCTGCTTGCGGAGATAGCGGATTCGGCGTGGCGCACTGGCGATCCCGGCATCATATTCCTCGACGCGATAAACCGCGGCAACACCACGCCGGAGCTCGGAGAGCTGACTGCGACGAACCCCTGCGGAGAATCGCCTCTTTACCCGAACGAGGCCTGCAACCTCGGCTCGATAAACCTTTCGCTGCTGGTCAGGGACGGCGAGTTCGACTACGAGACGCTGCGCGGCGTCGCCGCCGTCGCGGCGCGCTTCCTCGACGACGTGATAGAGATAAACGACTACCCGCTGCCGGAGATATCGCAGGCTGTGAAGCAGACGCGCAAGATAGGGCTCGGCGTGATGGGATGGGCGGACTTGCTCTTCAGGCTGCGCGTGCCTTACGACAGCGAAGAGGCATTGGCGCTCGCGGAAAATATTATGAGGACGATTCGCGAGACGGCGTGCGAGACGTCTGTCGAACTCGGCAGGGAAAAGGGCGTGCCTGAGACGCTGGCGCACCTCGGACGCCGCAACGCGACTCTGACCTGCATCGCCCCGACGGGGACGATCGCGCTGCTCGCCGGCTGCTCCTCCGGCATCGAGCCGCTCTTCGCGCTCGAACACACGCGCGTGCGCACCCAAATAGACGGCAAAAAGGTCGTCATGAAGCAGGTGAACCGCTGCTACGAAGAGGCGAGGAAGGAAGGCCTCGACGAAGAGACGATGAAGAAGGTCTTCGTCACGTCGCACGACATTTCGCCGGCCGCGCACGTGCGCATGCAGGGGAGCTTTCAGAAATATACCGACCTTGCGGTGTCGAAGACGATCAACCTGCGGCACGAATGCGGAGTGAAGGATGTGATAGGCGCCTACACCCTCGCATGGAAGGAAGGCTGCAAGGGCATAACGATATACCGCGACGGCTCTAAGCAGAGCCAGGTCCTCTACACAAAAGAAGACGAAGAAAAAGCCCTTGAAAAGAGCGCCCAAGAAAACGCGCGAATCGAGAAAAAAGAAAAAAACGCGCTCCCGCCCTCCGCTGCAAAGCCGCGCTTCGTTCTGAAGAGATCCTATTAGAAAGAAAAATATAGAAGCCGGCGCGCCGTTCGGGCGCGCCGGCTTTTCTGCCTGTTATTTCTCTGCGGCGGATCTCATTTACGTTTCAACTGATTTTACATTGCGTAATGTCCGCCTACATACTCCGTGGGGTTCAGCGCGCTTTCGTAATGCCTTATCATCGTTATAAAGTCAAAAACGGGAAGCCCCGTATGGCGGTGGACCGCCGCGGCGAAGGGCGGCAAGTCGCTGCATTCGAGCTGTATCGCGGCCACCTCGGGGTTTTCGGCGAGCATTTTGTCGCAGACCTCGAGTATTTCGCGCTCTATGACGTCCGTGTCCATCGTCCCCTTTTCTTCGAGCACGGAGGAGCGGAACTCGTACTTATCCTCCATCCCGTAAAGGACGACGGGCATATCGGGAGTTATGCCGACGCTGCGCAGATGGCGGTCGGTCATCACGGAGGCGTTTGCCGAGATTATCCCGACCTTTTTGCCCCGCTTCAATGTGCGCACGATGAAGGGGACCTGAAGCATGCTCGACATTAATACCGGTATATCGACGGAATCGGCTATCTCCTGCTGAAAAAGCGCCATGAAGCCGCAGGCTCCCGTTATCGCGCGCACTCCCTCGGCCTCAAGTTTCTGCGCGCCTTCTATGAAGGGGGCCAGCAGGGCGGGGTCGCGCTGATTGAGAAGCCGGTCGATCGACGCGCCGCGCACCTCGTGGTAGCGCACCGGAAAGGGGAATGTCGTCGCGTTTCCGACATTCCCCGGGACGCAGGGATAGGCCGCGTCGAGTATGAGTATTCCGATAGGCTCCCCATCCCAGGAGCGCGATTTTGATTTGATCTTATAAAAAGGCATATCTTCTCCCCCTTAAAAGCTCGTGATGTTGTGTAATTTAGCATAGATAATATATATATGTCAATAATACAAAAGAAAAATATAAAATTTTACAAAATCAACATAAATATCCACAGTTTAAGCGGTATTTTCTTCAACATATATGGGAGAGCAAGCCAAGCGGCTGAGGATACTTCCCGATTTAAAAGGGTTTAATGACGGACGCCATCATCTGCAAAAAGTTAAGAGCTATACGCCGAAGCCGGCGCGCGCAAACGGCGCGTCGGCCTTTTCGTGCGGCGTTATAGGCCGCATATTTGAAATTTTTACAGCGTCCGAATTGAATCAGTCCGCCGATTCGTCGTCTTTTCTGAGCGCGGTCGGCGGCAGTTCTACTACCTCGCCTGCCTCTTCCATATCCTTCTCACTCGCGGCCACGTTCGTGGCGTCGCTGTAACTGCGCGCCGTCGAGAAACCGTTCGGAGGCTCTTCCGCGTATATCCTGCGCCGCTCGTGCGCTTCCGGCTCTTCGTCCGCAGCGTCGTCCGGCAGCCTGTGCTCCATTGAAATGTAGGATATCCCGCCCGTCAGGATTTTGTAGATTAGCAATAGGCAGAGAATCACGCCGACTACGCCGACGATGAGAATCATCGCCGGAAAGGCGAGGCCGAATACAAAGGTCCCCATCAGCAGGATCAAGATAAACCACAGCATGCTTTATCTTCCTCGATTCTATGGTTTTTTGCCGCGCGCGGACTTCTTCGGGCGGAGATAAAACTTCCAGAACGCACTGTCGGCGTCCGCAGCGCCGCGCCCGGCGCCGTTTTTCGCTTTGCCGCGCGGCCGCTGGCGAGAAGAATCTTTTTCCGGCGCGCAACTTCCGCTTTTACGCGGCCGACGCGTGTCGAATTTTTCCGCGCGCGCTTCTGCGTAGCCGTGCTTCGCGGCTACGCCGCGTTCGAAATGATTTTCTTCTTCGCGCCGCGTCCTGTGGTCTTGGCGGGCTTCGTCCGTCTTTCCTCCGCGGCGGAGTTCAGCGTGCTCGTCTCTGCTCCTCGCTCCGAGGGGCGTCTCAAAATCGCGCGCGTTACCACGGCCGCCGCGCTTTTCTCCAAAGTTCGGGGCGCCGTAACTTTTTTCGCCGGCCGGTCGCTGCGCACGGACGCGTTTGCCTGGATACGCGACGAAGCCGCCAGAGGGGCTGAAAGCTTTTTTCTTTTCATTCGCGCGGAGCGCGGGAAAATCTTTTTTCGCGCCCTTTACGCGCGCGGCACTTTTTTCTTTCCATTCGTCGCTCTTATCGACGCGCGGCGGCACGGCGGCCTTCGCGAGCGTGCGGGCTCCGCCTTCGGGCGCCGCCTCTCCGCCATGCGCTTTGCGGCGCAGCTGTCCGCACGCGGCGTCGATGTCCGCGCCGCGCTCGGAGCGAATCTCGCACTCGAAGCCGGCGCTCTCGAGCACGCTGCGGAAGCGCAGCACATCCTCGGCCTTCGGCTTTTCGCAGCGTCCGGCGACGTCGTTCGCAGGAATCAGGTTGACGAAGACGTGTATGCCTTTTAGGTAGCGTACTAGTTCTCTCGCTCGCTCGACGCCGTCGTTGACGCCGCCGAAAAGCGCGTATTCTATCGTTATGCGGTCGCCCGTGGCGGCCTGATATTTCTGCATCGCGTCGCGCAGCTCGGAGGCCGGGTACGTCTGGTTGACGGGCATCAGCAAGCTCCTCAGCTCGTCGTCGGCCGCGTGCAGCGAAACCGCGAGGCGCACGCCGAGCCCCGACGCCGCAAGCTCTTCGATGCCGGGTATGACGCCGGAGGTTGATATAGTGATGTGGCGTCTTCCGAGATTGCGCATTTTGGGATCGTTGAGCATCCTCACGGATTTAAGGACGGAATCCACGTTCAGAAGGGGCTCCCCCATCCCCATATAGACGACGTTGTTGATTTCGCGCCCTATCTGTTTCTCGGCCGCGAGCAACTGCCCGGCGATCTCGCCGGCGCTGAGGTTGCGAGCGAACCCAGAGAGCCCCGTCGCGCAGAAGGAGCAATGCAGCGGGCAGCCGACCTGCGTCGATACGCAGAGCGTAAGGCGGTCGCCCTCCTTTATCAGCACAGATTCGACCGTCTCTCCGTCGCGAAGCCGCCACAGAAATTTTTTCGTGCCGTCGCGCGAGCGCTGTTCGCGCACAAGCGCAGGGCAGGCGAAATCCAGCTTCTCGGCCAGCTCGGCGCGCAGCTCCTTCGAGAGATTCGTCATCTCGGCCGGGTCGCAGACGCGCTTTTGCCAGAGCCAGCCGCATATCTGTCCGGCCCTGAATTTGGGCTCCCCGAGCGACTCCGTGATATATTTTTCCCATTCGCCGAAATCAAAATCGAGCGCGTATTTTTTTTCTGCCATCGACGCTTCCACTCTTTCAATCGAAGCGCCGGGCCGAATAGCGGTCCGGCGCGAAATATTTTTATTTGCAGTGTTCGACGTAGGCGGCGATCGTTTCGACCGCGCCTTCGATTCCTACCTTATCCGTGTTGACGCAGAGGTCGTAGTCTTCCATGCGCCCCCATCTCTTATCGGTGTAGAACTCATGATATTTCGCGCGTTTCTTGTCGACGTCGATGACGCGCTTTTTTATCTCTTCGCGCGTGAAGCTGAGACCTTCGGGGATCATCGACATTTTTCTGTTGACGCGGGCTTCCAGGCTGCCGTATACGAAGCAGTTGACGGGGTTCATGTTGCGCAGGATGTAGTCCGCGCAGCGCCCTACGACGACGCACGGGCCGCGCTCAGCGAGGGTCCTTATCAGCTTCGACTGTCCCTTGTAGATGAGGTCCGACGGAAGGTCCTGATAGAAAACTGGCATAGAAAAGCCCGGCATGACAGGACACATCGGCGGCGAGCATTTTTCTTCGTTCGCCTCGATGAAGTCGGCGTTGTACTTCCCGTCCTTCGCAAGCATATCGACGAGCTCTTTGTCGTAAAACTTTACGCCGAGCTTCTGCGCAAGCTTCATCCCGACTTCGTGCCCGCCGCTCCCGAACTGTCTGCTTATCGTTATTATCTTCTTTTCCATGCCCTTCAGTCCTTTCTTGCCGTTGATTTTGATATATTATACCGTGAATTCAGCCGAAGATATAAAAGCGAAAAAAATTATTTTCGCGCGCGTGCTACGAGTGCTGCGAATATCGCGCGCTGTACTGGGTCGCATCCTGCTAAGCACTCGGGGTGCCACTGCACGCCGAGCGCAAATTTCTTCGACGGGAAGAATATCGCCTCGACGACGCCGCCTTCGGCTTCGGCGGCGGCTTCCACGCCTTCCCCGAGCCGTCCGACCGCCTGATGGTGCATCGAGTTGACGCTCATTACGCCGCTGCGCCCCGCGAAGAGCTCCGGCCGCAACAGCCTGACGTCGTGGACGTACCCCTTCATGACGTCGGGCCTGCGGTGCAGCGCAAATTTTTCGTCTACGTCGGGCAGGTGCTGTATCAGCGTGCCGCCGGCCGCCGCGTTGAGCATCTGGCAGCCTCGGCATATCCCCAGCACCGGCTTGTCGGCAGCGAGCACGGCGCGGCAGAGCGGAAGCTCGAAGGCGTCGCGCTCCGCGTCGGGCGCTACGCTGCCGCAGTCCCCTTCGCCGTAAAACGACGGCGTTATATCGCTGCCTCCGCTGAAGAGGAAGGCGTCGAAGCGTTCGAGCAGCGAGCTTATCTCCGCTTCGCCGTCCGACGCGGAAAGAAGCGCCGGCACTCCTCCCGCTGCGCGCACGCCGGAAATTATTTTTTCCGTAAGGCGCGCCAGCAGCCAGAAGTATTCGAGCTCTTCCCTCTCCATCGCCTTGAGCTCTATTTCGGAATAGCAATGTTTGAAAGGTACTGATGCAATCGCTATCAGCGGCCTCATAGCCCGCCTCCCCGCCGCGCAAGGGGACGCGGCTCAGCCGCGCCCCTTGGGGGTCATGTTCCTGCCGATGCAGTAATATTCAAAGCCGAGCGAGCGCATCCTGCACGGGTCGCAGATGTTGCGCCCGTCGAAAACGATTTTCCTCTTCATCAAAGCGCCGAGCCTTTGCCAGTCGGCGTCCTTGAATTCCTGCCACTCCGTGACGATCGCCGCGCAATCCGCGCCGGAAAGCAGCGTTTCGACGTCCGGCGCGTACTTCACGACCGAAGGCAGCAGCTTTTTGGCTTCAGCCATCGCGATCGGGTCGTAGGCGCGCACCGACGCGCCG
Source organism: Synergistes jonesii (assembly GCF_000712295.1). NCBI lineage: Bacteria > Thermotogati > Synergistota > Synergistia > Synergistales > Synergistaceae > Synergistes > Synergistes jonesii. Next base: position 26,322 of record NZ_JMKI01000038.1, read on the forward strand.
CAGTTCAGCAATCCGTGAATCAGCGTCCGCGACGGGGCCTCGCGCATATCGTCGGTCCGAGGCTTGAAGGAGAGCCCCATGATAGCGGCTGTGAGGCCCTCCATCTCGGCGCCGAAGCGCACGCGCATCATCATATGCAGCTGCTGCTTCTGCTTGCGGTTCACCTTGCCCACCGCGGAGGCCATCGTCATGTCGAGCCCCTGAGCCTCGCCTATGCAGCAGAGCGCCTGCACGTCCTTAGGGAAGCATGAGCCGCCGTATCCACAGCCGGCGTCGAGGAAAAATTCGCCGATCCTGCGGTCGGAGGCCATCCCCCTTTTCACCGAGAGCACGTCGGCTCCGACCCTGTCGCAGAGCTGCGCTATCTCGTTCATAAAGCTGATGCGCGCCGCGAGCATAGTGTTAGCGGCGTACTTCGTTATCTCGGCGGAGGCGGGGTCCATGAAGATTATCCTGCTTTCGTCGGCGAAGGGGAGGTACAGTTCGCGCATCACGGCGCGCGCCTCTTCGCTCGCCGCGCCTATCACGACGCGGTCGGGATGAAGGCAGTCCTCTATCGCCATTCCCTCCTTGAGGAACTCCGGATTCGAGAGCACCTCGAGGTCTATCTTTTCCATGCCGCGTTCGCGCAGATGATTCTTTATGCGGCGGCAGAGCAGTGTCCCCGTGCCGACCGGCACGGTCGATTTGACGACGATGCGGCAGGAATGGGTGAGGGCCGACGCTATGCCGTCGACCGCCGCGAGCACCTGCGCTAAGTCGGCTCGCCCGTCGTCGGCCGGCGGCGTGCCGACCGCGATGAAGCAGAGCTGCGTACCGTCGAGCCCGTCCTTTATATCGGTGGAGAATGAGAGGCGCCCTGCGCGCACATTTTTTTCGATAAGCTCGCCGAGCCCCGGCTCATAGATGGGGCAGACGCCGCCCTTCAGCTTGGCCACGCGTTCCTCGTCTATATCCACGCAGCAGACTTTATTTCCCTTTTCGGCAAAGCAGGTGCCGGTGACGAGGCCGACGTAGCCCGTCCCTACGACGCAGATGTCCATATATTAATTTCTCCTAACTTTGCGCCGCGAGCATGGTTATCCCCGCGATGATGAGAGCCATGCCACCGACGCGCATTAAAGTTATATTCTCGTGGAATATGAAAAAGCCTATCACAAGCAGCAGAAGGTAGACGACGCCGGACATCAGCGGATAGGCGAAGGTCAGTTCGGCTCGCGAAAGTGCGGCGGCCATGAAGAAGAAAGAGGCCCCGAAGAGCGAAAGCCCGAGCGCTATCCACGGGTTCAGCGCGATTTTCAGGAATGCGCCGACCACGCCGGAAGAGAGCAGGTCGCCGCGCCCCCCGTAGGCGTGCTTCATGACGCTGCTGCCGAGCGCGTTCGTCGCGGCGGAGGCGAGTATCAGCGCGAGTGTCGTTTTTTCGATCATTCTATCGCTCCTCCGCGGGGATTTCCTGCTGGAGCGCAAGTCTGCCGGCGCGCCCTTCGAGCTTGCCCGCGACTATAGCGCAGCGCGGGAGCGGCGCTTCCTTCGCGTATTCGCCGAGAGTATGGAATTCGACGCCGAGCGCGCGCGCCATGTTCAGGAAATTTTCCAAGAGCGTGAGCTTCGATATCCCCTCCATCTCGGCGTGGAGCGTCAGCACGTTCCATTCCTTGTCCATCCCGTCGAGCCATGCTTTGGGCAGAGTCACGTCGTTTATGCCGGGGAGCCCGTAGATTTCGTCCATCGTCGGCAGCGTGGTGGGTATCTGCGGCACGCGGTAGTCCCGCCCCTCGAAGCGCGGCAGAAAAGGCGAAAAGCCGCGCACGTCGCTCGCCCACGCGACGCCGAGCTCCTGTTCGGCTTCCAGCACCGCGCGGGATACCTGCCAGCCGGGCGCGGCCACTATATCAGGATCGCGGCCGCATATCCCGGCGTAAAGCGCGCGCGCCTTTTCGTAGAGCGAGAGATATTCCTCCTTCGATACTCCGCCGAGGCGGTCCTGCAGGTAAACGTGGTCCCAGGCGTGCACGCCGGTCTCGTGCCCCTCGTCGTACGCGCGGCGCAGGATCGAGGGGTCAGACGGCACTATCAGCGGCGCCGGCAGAAGCGTGCCGTACATAAGGGTCTTCCATCCGTAGGTCGAAGGCGCTTTCGTGCGCAGCATCTTCGAGACGAAGCCCGGGCGGAATATCCTTCTTATCGCTTTGCCGGAGTTATCCGGGCCGAAGGAGAAGAATATGCTTGCGCGTATACGATGTTTCGCGAAGAGGTCGAGAAGGCGCGGCACGCCGCAGGTGTAGCCGCGCAGGGTATCGACGTCTACCTTCAACGCGAGGCGGGACATTAATTATCCTCGTGCTCGGCGTACCAGGCGATCGTCCTGTTCAGAAGCTCGTGCATACCGGTCTTCGGCTTCCAGCCGAGCTTCTGCTCCATCTTTTTGACGGAGGGCACTCTGTTCTGCATGTCGTCGTAGCTCTTGCCGTAATACGCGGCCGACGGGATTATCTCGAGCACGGTGTTTTCCGCGGCCTCGCGGAATTTGGGGAATTTCTTCGCCTCGTCTATAACCAGCTCGGCGAGCTCCTTAACAGAGTAGTTGTTCGCCGGGTTGCCTATGTTGAATATCTCGTCGTCGGCGCGGTTGTTTTTATTTTCGATTATCTTCATGAGACCTTCGACGCCGTCGCCCACCCATGTGAAGCTGCGGCGCTGCTCCCCGCCGTTGACGAGGGAGACCTTGCGGCGGTGTATCACGTCGTAGAGTATCTGAGTAACCGAGCGCGCCGAATGGTTTTCCGCGTCCTTGAAGGTGTCGAGGCGCGGGCCTATCCAGTTGAACGGGCGGAAAAGCGTGTACTGCAGGCCCTGCTCCTGTCCGTAGGCGACTATCATGCGGTCCATCATCTGCTTCGAGCAGCTGTATATCCAGCGCATCTTAACGATAGGGCCGACGATCAGCGGGCTTTCGTCCTCCTTGAGCTCGGCGTCTCCACTCATGCCGTAGACCTCGGAGGTCGACGGGAAAATTATCCTCTTGCCGTACTTGGCGCAGAGGCGCACCATTTTCAGATTCTGTTCAAAGTCGAGCTCGAACGTCCAAACGGGTTTTTTGATGTAATAGGCCGGTTTCGCTATCCCGGCGAGCGGAATGACGACGTCCGCCTTTATAACTTCCTCTTCAAGCTCTTTGTCGGCCTTGAAGATGTCTCCCTTGCGGAACGTGAAGTGGCTCCTGCACTCATAGGGCAGCAGATTGCTCTCCGATATGTCGAAGCCGCTCACGTGCCAATCCGTCTTCGTCAGTATGCTTTCCAGAAGATGCGTTCCAATGAAGCCGTTGACTCCCGTAACGAATAGTTTCACCGCAGACACTCCCCTTCCTCTCCGCCTTCGGGCTGGATGCTCAGAATTTTAAGAAGGCCCGCCCCGGTGCCGACGACGAGCGGACGGTAGGAAACGATCTCTCCCGGCTTCGCCTCGCCTTCGATCGGGCGCGCCCGCCATATATAATACTTTCTCCCGCCGATATAAGCAAACGCCCCGGGGAAGGGATGCGTCACGGCCCTGACGAGGTTGTAGATTTCCACGGCGCTCCTGTTCCAGTCTATTCGGCCGTCTTCCGGACGGCGGCGGCCGAAATAGGTCGCCTCCGCTTCGTTTTGCGGGACGCGCGGCGCCGTGCCCGCTTCGAGCTCCGGCAGCTTTCTCGCGATTATCTTCCGCGCCGCCTCCGCGACCTTCATGAAAACGTCGTGAGCGCTGTCGGTGAATTTTATCTCCACCGCCTCGCGGTCTACTATGTCGCCGCGGTCGGCCTTTTCGGTCATTACGTGCAGCGTCGCGCCGGTCTTTGTCTCGCCGTTCAGCACGGCCCAGTTCACGCAGGCGCGGCCGCGGTACTTCGGCAGCAGCGCGCCGTGCATGTTGTAGGCTCCGAGGCGCGGGGCTTCGAGGATTTTTTTCGGTATCATCGCGCGGTAGTAGAATGAGAAGACGAGCTCCGCCCCGAGCGATCTGTAAAGCTCTATCTCGGCTTCGTCGAGCTTCTTCGGCGCCCACACCGGCACGCCATTTTTCAGCGCGATGTCCCTGACGGAACGGAACCATATCTCTTCGTCAGGGTCGTCATCGTGAGTGAAAACTCCGGCGACGTTCGCGCCCAACCTGAGGAGCTCCTCAAGACATAGACAGCCGACCTCGCTGTAGGCGAAGAGGACTATGCGCGGCCTGTCCGTCATTCGCCGTTTCCTTCGTATTCGTAGACCTTCCTAACAGCGTAGCGCGGCCTTCTGCTCACCTCGCGGTAGATGCGCCCTATGTACTCCCCTATTATCCCCAGAGCAAAGAGCGTTATGCCGCTGACGATGAACTGCGCGGCCTCGAAGGCCTGTTCTATGAAGGACTGCCAGGTGCCGACGCCGAGCAGCAGGCGGCGTACGAACATGTAAAGAAGGAAGAGGAAGGAAAGGGCCGAGAGCAACATCCCCGCCATCGTCACGAGCTGGAGCGGCACTAGGGAGAAGCTCGTCATTAGGTCGAAGTTCAGCCTTATCAGCTGGAAGAGGCCGTACTTCGATTCGCCGAGCTCACGCTCGCGGTGCGCGACGGGGATTTCTATCGGGTTGACCGCGAATTTCTGCGCGAGCGCCGGGATGAAGGTCGTCGTCTCCCTGCTCTCGTTGATGATGTCTATTATGCGCCTGTCGTAGCCGCGGAGCATACAGCCGTAGTCCTGTATGTGCAGCTTGGCGATCCTGTTCGTGATTTTGTTGACGCACTTGGACGCGGCCCTGCGGAATATCGGGTCGCGCCGGCCGACTCTGTATGTGCCGACGACGTCGTGCCCCTCGTCCATCTCCTTCAGCAGCTTCGGAATCTCCTCCGGCGGATTCTGAAGGTCCGCGTCGAGCGTGACTATTTTTTCTCCCCTAGCGTAGTCGAAGCCGGCCATTATCGCCATATGCTGGCCGAAATTCGCGCCGAGGTCTATTACGCGCACCCCGCGGCGCTTTTCACAGAAGCCGCGCAGAATAGAAAGGGTGGCGTCGCGGCTGCCGTCGTTTATGAATATTACCTCGAAGGAGCGGCCGAGATTTTCCACGACCGGCCACAGCTCGTCAAAAAGCTTATGCAGCGACTCCTCCTCGTTGTAGGCGGGAATGACTATCGATACTTCGACTTTTTTTTCTTCCGTCATAGGCGGCAGACCTCTTTAACGGCGCGGACGACGTCGTGCGCGTCTTCGTCGATCATCGCCGGAAATAGCGGCAGAGAGACGATTCTGTCGGAGACGTACTCCGCCTCGGGCAGAGAGCCGCGCCCCATGCCCGTGATCCCTCCGTAACAGCTGAAGAGATGCAGTGCCTGATAGTGCAGCGCCGTGCCGATGTTCCGTTCCTTCATCCGCGCGATGAATTCGTCGCGGCTGAAGCCGAGGAGGTCGATGTCGACGAAGGGCGTGAATATGTGCCACGAATGCTTATGCGCCCACGGCGCCGGTTTCGGCAGGATTATGCCGGGAACGTCAGCGAGCTCCCTCATATAGAACGCAACGATCCGCGCGCGGCGCCTGTTGAAATTCTCCAGCTCCGGCAGCTGCGAGTTGCCGATCGCGGCCTGAATGTCCGTCATCGTGTATTTCAGCCCCGGGAAGAATATGTCGTAGTTGGCGCTGCCCTTCGCCGCGTAGCGGTTCCACGCGCCCCTGGACATCCCGTTCTGGCGCAGCATCATTATTTTTTCGGCGAGATCTTCGTCCTGCGTGCAGACCATGCCGCCCTCGCCCGTCGTGATGTTCTTCGTCGGGTGGAAGCTGAATACGGACAAGCGGCGCGCGCCCCTGTCGGCCCCTATCCTGCGCCCCTTGTACTCCGCCCCCAGGGCGTGGGCCGCGTCCTCCACGACGGCGAGGCCGTGGGCGTCAGCGATCGCCTCTATCTCGTCCATATCGCACGGCGTTCCGGCGAAGTGCACCGGCATGACGGCCTTCGTCTTTTTCGTGACCGCGCGCTCTATATTTTCCGGCACTATGTCGAGAGTCTCCCTGTCTATGTCTGCGAATACCGGTTTCGCGCCGGTGAAGAGTATCGCGTTGGCCGTTGCGGCGAAGGTCATGGGGGTAGTTATAACCTCGTCGCCGGCGCCTATCCCCAGCGCAGTCAGCGCGCAGTGCAGCCCCGCCGTCGCGGAATTCACCGCGAGCGCGTAGCTCGCGCCGACGTATCCGGCAAAATTTTTCTCGAAGAGTATCGTCTTGGGCCCCATCGTGAGCCAGCCGCTGCGGATAGAATCGGCCACGTCGGCTATCGCTTCCTCGCTCACGCTCGGCCTCGCAAAAGGCAGAAATTCTTTTCTCATTTATTCCCTGCGCTCCTCCCTGTTGAAGAGAACGACATATTTCCCGACGTCGAAGCGCTTCGCCGCGCGAATTTTCCCCTTCGGGAAAAGGTATTCAAGCCTATCGCCGTTCTTCACGACAAGTATAAAGCTTTTCTTGCCGCTATTCCACTGGGGCATAAACTCCTCCTTCGTAAGGAACCAGCCCCTTCCCTCCGGCTGCGCCGCGCCGTATTCGAGCTCGCCGGGGGAGCCGACCATCATCACGCGGCGCTTAGTGTAAAAAGGTATGCCCTGCAACACCTCGTCGAAGGCGGCTATCGTCTCGCTCCCCTCCGATTCCTTCATTATCAGCTCGGAGACGTCTCTCATGGTGCGCTGAGGCGCTACGATGCCGTAAATGCCCTCTATCCCCCATACGAAGAGCAGCGAGCAGAGGACGAGCGCCCTTATCGCCGGCTTGAAGCCCCTTCCGCCGCGCGAAGTGTAGTACCAGGCCGCGGCCGGCATCGCTATCAGCGCGAAGCCGGTCTTCGCAGCGACCGGCAGCGCGTCGGCCGCGGCGATCTCTTTACCTACGAAGGAATAGACGAGGAGCGCGACCCCCAGCAGCCCGTTGAATAGCGCCAGCGTCGGCAGAGCGAAGCCGTGCCACTCCTTATCCTCGAACATCCTGAAGACGTCCGCGCCGATCAGTATCGCGAGCGGCGGGACGCAGGGGACGATATAGGGGACGAGCTTTGAATCGGAGAAGGAGAAAAAGAGCAATATCACGGCGAACCAGCTCAACAGATATACTACGGCGCGGCGCTCCCCGCCGCCGCGCGGCGAGCGCACGACGCTCCCTTTACCAAAGAGCGCGAAGAGGAAGGCCGTCCACGGCACGAGCGCGGCGGGAATCAGCGGGAAGAAGAACCAAAAAGGCTCGTAGCGCCCGTGCATCTTCGTCGCGTAGCGAACGAAATGCTCGCGTACGAAGAAGAAATTGAAAAAGTCTGGATTGTCTCTGCAAACGAGATAAAACCACGGCGCCCCCGCCGCGAAAAATAAAATTATCCCCGGCAGCCAGAGCGGCTTATAAAAAAGCTTCCACTGCCTCGTCGCTATAATGTAGCAGAAGATCGCCGTGCCCGGCAGCACTACGCCGACCAGCCCCTTCGTAAGCAGAGCCATCGCGCAGGAAAAATAAAAAAGCAGATAATACTTTTTCTCTTCCTTGACGTGCGCTATATAGAAGGAGACGAAGGCGAGCGTAAGAAAAAAGGACAGCGGCATGTCCGTTATGTTTATCGTGCCTATCGCAAAATACAAGAGCGAGGTCGCGGCGACCACGCCGGCAAGGAAGCCCGCGGCGCGGCCGTAGATGAAAGCTCCCAACACCGCGGCGGCCGCCGCGCCTCCGAGCGCGCAGAGCGCGCAGCCGATGCGCGCAGCGAATTCGTTCTCTCCGAAGAGGTGGAAGGCGGCTGCGTTCATCCAGTAGAGAAAGGCCGGCTTCTCAAAATATTTCACGTAGTTGAGCGTCGGCGTTATATAATTACCGCTCTCGATCATCTCCCGCGGGATCTCCGCATAGCGTCCCTCGTCGGGCTCCATCAGAGGATAGGAACCGAGCGGAGCTATATATATAAGAAGCAGAGCCGCAATGGAGGCGGCAAAAAACAGATTTCTGCGAAATATCGGGGAAAACACCCGGCAACGGCACCTCTTTTTTCACGGCAGCCCGCGCACTGCGCGGCAGCGCGAGTCATCCTCATCAAACTCAATAATAATACACCACGGCGCGAATTAAAAAAATAAACGCAAGGCGCGGCCTTCCGTTTTTTGCGGCGTTGTTACAAAACATTTACATACTCGAAGCGTTCCGCCGGGGAAAAAGCCGCCGCGCGTCTCTTCCGTGCAACGGCTTTAAAATCCCAGCGGCGAGCGGCGCGGCAAAAGGCGCCGCCGGCCGCCGCGTCTATTTGGAGCCGCCCGCTATCCCGCGCTCCTCCGGCGTGCCGGGAACGAGGTTGTCGCACAGCGCCGCCAATATCCCGGCCACCGCCATTGGCGTCTTGAGGACGGCCCAGATCATGCCGCCAAACGTAGTGCCGAGCGCGCCTGCGAAGAGCGCCTGGTTCGGCTCGACCCATCCGGGGAGCCCGAGCGCCATCAAGAACGCGAAGCCGACAATAAGCACGTTGCGCTGGCTGCCCATGTCGGCGCGCATCAAGTTCTGTATGCCGAGCGCGCCGATCGTGCCGAAGAGCGTGATATAAGCGCCGCCGATAACGGGCGTCGGCATCGTCGCGATGAGGGCGCCGAGTTTACCTATCAGCGAGAGCAGTATCAGAATAACGGCGCCGGCGCGCACGACGTAGCGGCTCGCCACGCCGGTAAGGCCGATGAGTCCGATGTTTTCAGTGTAGGAGGTCGTAGCCACGGAGCCGAGCAGCCCCGAGAGTGCACACATCGCTCCCTCGACGCCGATGCCGCGGTTGATCTGCTCCGGCGTAGGGTCGTCGATGCCGGCCGCGTAGGAGCAGTTGTGGTAGTCGCCGATAGATTCGATCATCACGCAGAAGAAGCCGGCCGCGATAGCACCTATCGCCAACCCCGAAAGCTTGGGGGCGCCCCACGGCATGAAGAGCTTGTAGCGGAACCACGGCGCGTCGTAGACGCTCTGCAGGTCGATGTAGGCCGCGTGCCCCGGCGCGAAGGTTCCGGAGAGGGAGAGGAGGAGACAGAGCAGATACGCGATCACGACGGAGCTGAGTATTGCGAATATGTTGAAATATTTGTTTTTGCTGACAAGGCTGAAGAAGAAGACGAGCAGCACGACGAGCAGCGAGACCGGCCAGAAGTTCGCCGCGTTGTACTGAATGGCGGTCGGCGCGAGCGAGAAGCCTATCGCCATTATCGTAGGACCTATTACGACCGGCGTGATTATCCTTCTGACGCGTCCGATAAGCCTGCTGTAGCCGAGAAGCGAAAGGACGACGCCTCCGGCGATCAGCGCGCCGCCGACGTACTGCATAACCACGTCGGGACCCATCGCCTTATACGCGCCGATGATCGTCATGATAGGCGGGATGAAGCTGAAGCTCGAGCCCTGGACGATCGGGAGCCCCGAGCCGATCTTTGGGTGCGTCTGGAAGAGCGTCGCGATGCCCATGCTGAAATAAACGCATCCGATAAAGGCGCCGATCTGCGCTGTCGTCATGCCCATGGCCGGGCCGAGAACGAGGGGCACGAGCGTCGTAGCTCCGAAGAGCGTCAAAACGTGCTGCGCGCCGGCAAGTATCATAATAGGCAGCGGCGGGCGGTCGTCAATGCCGTAAACCAACTTTTTCTTTGCCATGTTGCACCTCCGAAGAATTTTTGCAAGCGGTTGCAAATTTATGCCGGAAAGTATTATAGGAGATTTATAGCGATTTGGCTACAGGGCGGCCTGGCAAATCGCGCGCCGTGCAAAAATCATTTTGCCGCGCAGCCGGCGCGTGATAAAATTATCGCGTAGACGCAAAAAGGGGCGCGCGCCGCGGCGGAGAGCAGAGCTCAGAAGGTGTCGCGCGTCAAAAATTTTTTCAGCGGAGGTCATCTGCCATGAAATTCGATCCACTGCGCTATAAATATCCGTCGCGCCGCACTCTCGTATACGCTTCGCGCGGGATGGTCGCGACGACTCAGCCGCTCGCAGCTCAGGCCGGCGTAGAAGCGATGAGGCGCGGAGGCAACGCCGTCGACGCGGCGGTCGCGACCGCGGCGGCGCTCAGCGTGACGGAGCCGGTAAGCAACGGCATAGGCGGCGACGCCTTCGCAATAGTGTGGAGCGGCGGCAGGCTGCACGGGCTCAATTCGAGCGGCTGGGCGCCGGCGCTTACCGACGCGGAAAAGATTCGCGCGCGATACGGCGGCAGCATGCCGCTCTACGGATGGGATACCGTGACGGTGCCGGGCGCGCCGGCCGCCTGGGCGGCGCTCTCGGCGAAGTTTGGCAGGCTGCCGCTGACGGAGACGATAGAGCCCGCGATAGAATGCGCGGAAAACGGTTTTCCCGTCTCTCCGACCGCGGCGCTGCTGTGGAAGAGGCGCATCGCCCTTATGAAGAAAGAGCTGCGCGGGGAAAAATTTTCTCATCTATTCGAGGCCTTCACTAACGACGGCGAGGCTCCGAAGGCCGGAGAGATATGGCGCTGCCGCGATCAGGCGCGGACGCTCGAAAAAATAGCCGCGACGGACGCCGAAGCGTTTTACCGCGGAGAGCTCGCCGAGAGGATAGACAAATTTTCACGGGAGAGCGGCGGCGCCCTCCGCGCCGACGACCTCGCCGCCTACGCGCCGGAATGGGTCGAACCGATATCGGTGAATTACAACGGCTGCGACGTCTGGGAGATGCCGCCAAACGGGCAGGGGATCACGGCGCTTATGGCGCTGAACGTTTTGAAAAGGCTGCGGCTCGGAGAGCGCGACTGCACGCGGAGCTATCATCTGCAGATAGAGGCGCTCAAGCTCGCCTTCGCGGAATCTCTCGCCGAGGTCGCGGACAGCAGCTTCATGCGCAAAAAAGTATCGGAGATGCTCTCAGAGGAATTCGCTGCGCGTCAGGCGGCGCGCGTCGACGAGAAGAGAGCCGGGCTCTTCACATCCAAAGGCGGCGCGTCCGGCGGCACGGTCTACCTCGCGACGGCGGATGGAGAGGGCAATATGGTCTCCATGATTCAAAGCAACTACATCGGCTTCGGCTCGGGGCTCTGCGTCCCCGGTACCGGCATCGCGCTGCACGGTCGCGGGAATAATTTTTCTTTAGACGCCGAGCACCCGAACTGCATCGCGCCGCGCAAAAAGCCCTATCACACGATAATCCCAGGCTTCATAACAAAGGGTGGCCGCGCCGTCGGCCCCTTCGGTGTGATGGGGGCGTTCATGCAGCCGCAGGGACACGTGCAGCTGATCGCTAACATGACGGACTTCGCGCTGAACCCCCAGGAAGCCCTCGACGCTCCGCGCTTCCAGTGGCTCTCGGGGAAAAAAGTCGCGCTCGAACAGGGCGTGCCCAACCATATACTCAAGGAGCTTGCCGATATGGGGCACGAGGTCAGGGTCGACGCCGACGGTACGTCGTACGGCCGCGGTCAGGCGATAATCCGCAGCGAGGGCGGCGCGCTCGCCGGAGCGACCGAGCCGAGGGCCGACGGATACGTCGCAGTTTTTTGAAATTTCGCAAAATGTTTTGCGCCGAAATAAATTGTTGACGAAATGGCGCAACTTAGCGTATGATTAACATAAATAAAAATATTGCTGCAGAAAACGGGAATCGGGTGAAAATCCTGAACGGCCCCGCCACTGTAAGCCGCGACGAGATCGCATTATGCCACTGGAATTTTCGGGAAGGCGCGATGGAGGATGAACGGCAAGCCAGGATACCATTCTGCACAAAGTTGCGGCAATTCCTGCGCGGGCGGGGGTTGCTCAGTGCGTTTGCAGCAACTTGATCGCAGCAACTGTTAAGACCGCCCGCGGGCGGTCTTTTTTTATGCCCGCGCAACTTTTAGGGAAGGGAAGCATTCGGATGAACGAAACAGAGGTGAAGACGAGCGGATTCCCGCCGGTCTCTTTCGAAGAGTTCGCGCCGCCCAGCAAGGAGGAATGGCAGGGCGAAGCGGTAACGGCCCTTAAGGGCGCGCCTTTCGAAAAACGCATGTACACCCGCACCTACGAAGGCATCACGCTGGAGCCGATCTACACGCGCGACGATCTCGAAAAGCTGCCGGGAGTCGACGGCCTGCCGGGCGAGGCGCCGTTTCTGCGCGGCACAAAGAGCGAGGGCTATATGGCGTCTCCCTGGGAGATAGCTCAGGGCTCGGCGAACGTTCTGCCGCGCGAAGCCAACGAAGCGGTGAAGCACGAGCTCAAGAAGGGCGCTACCGTGCTGAGTTTTGAGCTCGACAAATGTACGAGGCTCGGGCTCGACCCAGATAAGGATCTCTTCAAAGGAGATTACCGCGGGCTTTCGCTCTCGACGCTGAAAGACGCCGACGAAATGCTCGACGGACTCGACTTCACGAAGACTCCGCTGCAAATATACGCCGGAGCCTCGGCGGTCCCGCTGCTCGCGCTTACTGCGGCGCGCTCGCGCGCGCACGGAGAGAGAGAAAGGTTTAAAAGGGCGGCCGGCTGCATCGGCGCAGACCCGCTCGGGGAGCTTGCCGAGAACGGCGCTCTGCCGCTGCCGATCGACGAGCTCTACGACGAAATGGCCCTTGCGGCCAAATGGACGGAGAAGAACGCTCCTCAGCTGAAGACGCTGCTCGTTCGCGGCGACGCTTACCACAACGGCGGCGCTTCGGCGACGCAGGAGACGGGCTACGCGATGAGCGCGGCTATAGCTTACATCAGAGCGATGCAGCTCCGCGGCATAGAGCCCGAAAAGAGCATTCCGCAGATAAAATTCAGCTTCTCGCTCGGCACGAACTTCTTCATGGAGGTAGCGCGCCTGCGCGCTGCGAGGACGGTATGGGCGCAGGTAATCGAAGCGTTCGGCGTCGACGTGGAAAAGTACGGAAAGATCGACATCTTCGCCCGCACTTCGCGCTTTACGCCGACAGTCTACGACCCCTACGTCAACATCCTGCGCTCGACGACGCAGGCGTTTTCCGGCGCGGTCGGCGGAGTCGACGCGATGCAGGTGACCTGCTTCGACGACGCCGTGCGCCCAGGAGGCGAGATTTCGCAACGCGTAGCGAGAAACATTCAGATAATGCTCCAGACGGAGTTCGACATGCTTCAGCCGATAGACCCCTCCGGCGGTTCGTGGTACATCGAGCGCCTCACCTCTCAGTGCGCGAACGCTATACTCTCCGTGATACAGAAGGTCGAGAGCTACGGCGGCATGTACAGCGCGCTCAAAGCGGGCGGCGTGCAGGAGGATATAGAAAAAACTCTGAAGGAGCGCATGAAAAATCTCGCGACCCGCAAGGACCGCGCGGTCGGTACGAATATGTATCCGAACACGCTGGAGAAACCCCTGGAAATTTCTTCGCCGAGAGGGGAGGCCCTCTACGAAGAAAGGTCTAAGGCCGTAGCGGAGTTCCGCGAGATGGCCGACGGGAAACACGCGGCGGAATGCCTCAAAAAAATCATGCGGACGCTTGACGACGGCGACGAAGGCTTTGTCGACGCGGTGATAGACGCATACATGGCGGGAGCCACGCTCGGCGACGTGAGAAAAACCCTCGACGACGGCTTCTGCGGCAGCGAAAGCGCCAAAGCGATAGGCGTCCACCGCTGGACCGAAGAATTCGAGGCGCTGCGCAAGAGGACCGAAGAATTCATGGAGAGCACAGGCAAAAGCATCCGCATATTCCTCGCGAACATGGGGCCTATCCCACAGCATAAAGCGCGCGCCGACTTCAGCACAGGCTTCATGGAAGTCGCGCACTTCGAAGTTCTGAAAAACAACGGCTTCCCGACGCCGGAAGAGGCGGCGAAGGCGGCCATAGAATCCGGAGCCGACGTCGCCGTGATATGCTCCAGCGACGACACTTATCCCGAGCTCGTCCCGTCGGTCGCGCGCGGCATAAAGAAAGCCGTGCCGAGCATGCGCGTCCTTCTTGCGGGAGCGCCGGCGCCGGAATTCAAAGATTCATACGTAGAGGCTGGAGTCGATGATTTCATACACGTCAGGGCCAACTGTTACGAAATATTAAAGTCGATACAGGAGAGCGCGATAAACGCCGCGGAGCCCTGCAGAGGGGAGGAATCAAAATGCCGTTCGTAAATCCTGACCTCACAAAGCTGAAGCTGAATATGGAGCCGAGGCACAGGCTCAGCTTCGAAGAATGGAAGCGCAGCGTGGAAGAAGAGACGGGAAAGCCTTTCGAAAGCCTGATGCACCGCACGATGGAACAGATAGACGTCGAACCGCTTTACACGGAGGCGGATTACGAGGGCATGAGCCACCTCAGCTACATGGCGGGGCTGCCGCCCTTCCTGCGCGGGCCGTACCCTACGATGTATGTCACGCGTCCGTGGACGGTGCGTCAGTACGCGGGCTTCTCGACGGCCGAGGAGAGCAACGCCTTTTACAGGCGCAACCTTGCGGCCGGGCAGAAGGGGCTTTCGATAGCCTTCGACCTTGCGACGCACAGAGGCTACGACTCGGATCACCCGCGCGTGGTGGGCGACGTCGGAAAGGCGGGCGTCGCGGTCGATTCGATTCTCGACATGGAAATACTCTTCTCCGGCATTCCTTTAGGCCAGATGTCGGTCTCAATGACGATGAACGGCGCGGTCCTTCCTGTGCTCGCCTTCTATATCGTAGCGGCGGAGGAGCAGGGAGTCGACAAATCCATCCTCTCGGGCACGATTCAGAACGACATCCTTAAAGAGTTCATGGTGCGCAACACCTATATCTATCCGCCGGCGCCCTCGATGAGGATAATCGGCGACATATTCGCGTATACGTCGCGCAACATGCCGAAGTTCAACAGCATAAGCATTTCCGGCTACCATATGCAGGAAGCGGGAGCGACGGCGGACATAGAGCTCGGCTACACGCTCGCCGACGGCCTTGAATACATACGCACGGGACAGGCCGCGGGGCTCGGCGTCGACGACTTTGCGCCGCGCCTATCCTTCTTCTGGGCGATAGGCAAAAACTACTTCATGGAAGTCGCCAAGATGCGCGCCGGGCGCATGCTCTGGGCCAAGATAGTCAAGCAGTTCGGCCCTAAAAAGGCCAAGTCGATGGCGCTGCGCACGCATTCGCAGACCTCAGGCTGGAGCCTCACAGCGCAGGACCCCTTCAACAACGTCGCGCGCACCTGCATCGAAGCTATGGCCGCGGCGCTGGGGCATACGCAGTCGCTGCACACCAACGCACTCGACGAAGCGATAGCCCTGCCCACCGACTTCTCGGCGCGCATAGCGCGCAACACCCAGCTCTACATACAGGACGAAACGAGCGTCTGCAAGGTCATCGACCCGTGGGGCGGCTCCTACTACGTCGAAGCGCTGACCGACGAGCTGATACGCCGCGCCTGGGCGCATATACAGGAAGTCGAATCGCTCGGCGGAATGTCGAAGGCCATCGAGACCGGACTGCCGAAGATGCGCATCGAGGAGGCGGCGGCGCGCAGACAAGCGAGGATCGACTCAGGAAGCGAAAAGATAATCGGCGTCAACGCGCTGCAGCTCGAGCAGGAAGACCCGATCGACATACTCGAGGTAGACAACAGCGCGGTGCGCGAGGCTCAGATAGCCCGGCTCGCGAAGCTGCGCGCGAACAGGAAGCAGGAAGACGTCGACAGGTGGCTGGACGCGATAACGAAATCCGTCGAAACGGGCGAAGGCAACCTGCTCGAGCTCGCGGTCGAGGCGGCGCGCGCAAGGGCGAGCCTCGGAGAGATCTCCTACGCGATAGAAAAGGTGACGGGAAGGCATAAAGCGGTGATACGTTCCATATCTGGCGTTTATAGCAGCGAATTCGCGGAGGACGAAGTAATAGAAGAAGTCCGCAGGATGACGGATGAGTTCGAGGAACGCGAAGGGCGCCGTCCGCGCATCATGGTAGCGAAGATGGGACAGGACGGACACGACAGAGGAGCTAAGGTCGTAGCTACGGCTTACGCGGACATGGGCTTCGACGTGGACATCGGTCCGCTCTTCCAGACCCCTGAGGAAACGGCTCAGGACGCCGTGGACAACGATGTGCACATCGTCGGCATGAGCTCGCTCGCCGCCGGGCACAAAACGCTTCTGCCACAGCTCGTCGAGGAACTTAAAAAGCGCGGTAGAGGCGACATCATGGTCGTGGCCGGCGGCGTAATACCGGCTCAGGACTATCAGTTCCTCTACGACCACGGAGCCTCCGCGATATTCGGCCCCGGGACGGTGATCCCCGTCGCCGCGAAAGAGATGCTGACGATACTGAACAAGCGTCTCGCGACGAGAGTCAGCGCTTAAAAATGGGGACAGAATCCCTCAGCGCGGCTAAGCGGACGGGGCGCCTCGAATGGCAGCCGGAGGACGCGGGTTCCGAATACGCCTGCTCCGTGATGCCGGGAGTGCCGCTTTCGCCGGACTGCAACGTACAGGCGCAGCGCGGCGGTCAGGCGCTCCCTTTGCGGAGCGCGCTCACTGCGGAGGATTACGCGAACGGGATAATCGCCGGAGACCGCGTCACGCTTTCGCGCGCGATCACGGTAATCGAGAGCAACGCGCCGAAGCACTTTGAATTGGGACAGGAAATCATCCAGAGGATACTGCCCTACAGCGGCGGGGCGATGCGCGTAGGGGTGACGGGCGTACCGGGCGCAGGGAAAAGCACTTTCATTGAAGCGTTCGGGACGTATCTGACGAAAAACGGGCACAAAGTCGCTGTGCTCGCGGTAGACCCTTCGAGCTCGCTTACAAGGGGCAGCATACTCGGAGACAAGACGCGCATGGAGAACCTTGCGCGGCAGAAAAACGCTTTTATCAGACCCTCTCCCTCCGGCGGTTCGCTGGGCGGCGTCACGAGAAAAAGCCGCGAAACGATGCTGCTCTGCGAAGCTGCCGGCTACGACACGATACTTGTGGAAACGGTGGGGGTCGGGCAAAGCGAAACGATGGTGCGCCAGATGGTCGATTACTTTCTCGTCATCGTCATCACAGGCGCCGGCGACGAGCTTCAGGGCATAAAAAAGGGAATAATCGAGCTGGCTGACAGCATACTCGTCAACAAAGCCGACGGCGACAACAAAATGAAGGCCCTGATGGCGCGCGCCGATTACGAGCAGATACTCCACTATCTGCGCCAGCCTACCGAAGGCTGGAAGACGAAGGCATACACCTGTTCGTCGATCACCGGCGAAGGTATACCGGAGATGTGGAGCGTAATAGAAGATTTCCGTGAGAACGTCACGAAGTCGGGAATCTTCATAAAGCGGCGCAAAGAACAAACAATCGAATGGGTCCGCGCGATGGCCGGCGAATATCTTCAAAACAGGATAGCCCGCTGCGCGGAGCTCACAAAATGCAGGGAAGAGATAGAAAGGAGAGTGATCGAGGGGGCAATTACTCCGACGTCTGCGGCCAAAGCGCTGACGGCGTCAATGGAAAGGCTGCTCTTCACAAACGCACGCGAAACATAACGGACTGAAAAACCACACACACTGTCAAATCCAAGGCGGCGCGCGTCGGTCCGCACAACCGGCGCGCCGCGGCCGAGGAAAAGCTTATAAGGTTTTATTATTTTTTATTTTTGCGGCACAACGGCGGCCGAAGCACAATTCCTGCGCGGAAGGCCGCGGTAGAACAAGCTATCTTGGCGGGATAGCGCAGTATCCCGCCTTCTTGGATAGAGCCGTCTCTCCTTAAGCGCTCCGCCGGCTTCGTCAGCCGGCGGAGCGCTTCCATTTCATAAACGTCCCGCTCCTTCCCCCGGCTTGCATCAGCGGCGTCGCGCCATTTGACAAATAACGGGGGCAATGATATTTTTTATACTGTAAAAGTTGAATATTTTCTGCGGAGTATGGGAATCCGGTCAAAAGCCGGAACGGCCCCTGCCGCCGTGATCGGGACGAAAGCGCATAATGCCATTGCATACAGCGAGAAGGCGCGCGATTAGGATGAACGTAAGTCGGAAAACCTGCTGCGGAGAACTTGGCTTTAGCGCGCAGGAGGTGCGGGGCAGCGGCTGACCGTGAGAACGATACGCGGGAGACGATGCGAAATCCTCCCGCGTATATTTATTCACGGAGGTCGTTCTCTTGCGACACAAAGCGCGCGTCATTTCATTTTTCATCGCCTTATCGCTTATCTGCACGGCTCCGCCTTACGCCGGCGAGGGCGCGGCTGAAGAGATTCAGCTGCCGGAGGAAGAGGTGACGGCGGCGGCGGAAGAAGACGCATCTCTCTTATCCCCCGGCACTGTCTCCGTGGTCAGGCCCGAAGAGATGGAGGGCGAGCACAAAAACCTGCCGGAGCTGTTGAAAGAAGTTCCCGGCCTTCACGTCGTCGAGAGCAAGGGGCGCGGCGCCTACACTGTCGCGTCGGTGCGCGGCAGCACCGCCGCCGAGGTCTCCGTCTTCGTCGACGGGGTCCTGATGAATTTAGGCGGGGAATCTGCAGTAGACCTCTCGGCGATTCCCACGGCGAACGTCGAGAGGATAGAAATCTATCGCGGCTATGTCCCGGCGCGCTTCGCCGGAGCGTCGATGGGCGGCGTGATAAACATCATAACGAAGACGCCCGACAAGGCCGGCGGAGCCCTCTCACTGGGCGCGGGCTCCTACGGCAAATTCAATACGAGCCTCTCCTACGCTATGCCGCTCGGCGGCGGCTCTTTCTTTATCGGGGCGAATTACGAGCGCTCGGACGGCGACTTCGAATACACGAACGACAACAATACCCCCTACACGCCGGAGGATGATTACAGGGCGAAGCGCCAGAACAACGGCTATAAAAATTCCGACGTCCTGCTCAAATGGAAAAACGACGACTGGTCGGCGCGCTTCGGCTGGAAGCGCAGCGACCGCGACCTTCCGTACGCCGCGCCCGGCGCGGACAGGGACGACAGCCCACAGGGCGCGCAGCTCGACACGAAACAGACCGACTTCTCGATCTCGCGCCGTTTCAAAAGCGGCGCCGTCGACTGGGGGATAAAGGCCGAATATCTGCATCAGAATAAAAAGTACGACGACGAGGAGAACGTCCTTGGAGGCTGGGGCGAGCAGCACAACGAGTACGCGACGGACAGGTATGGATTTGCGATAGACGGCGCGTGGCGGCTCGGAGAAAACCACCTCGTCGAATTCTTAGCAGATTATTCAAAAGAAAAGCTGAGGGCGGAGGGAGACATCGTCACGACCTTCGGCGGGACTTCCGATTTCCGCAGAGAGGCGGCCGACGTGCAGCTGCAGGACACTATAAGCCTCAGCAAAGACGGCACTCTGACCTTCACGCCCATCGTACGCTGGAACATGTGGGGCGGCGACGGCGAATTTTCCTTCGGCGCGGCCCTCTCCAAGGAGCTGCCGCGCGGCTGGACGATCAGGGCCTCGGGCGGCAGCTACAACAGGGCCCCCAACCTCTACGAGCTCTACGGCGACGGCGCCTTCGTCAGACCGAACGAAAATCTCGGCTGGGAGGACGGCAGCCAGTGGGACCTCGGCGTATCTTGGAAGGGAAAGCTCGCGGGCGCCGACGCCTCCGCTTCGCTGACCTACTTCGGACGCCGTTCGAACGACCTCATCGAATTCGTCATGACGAGCCCGCGCTACGGGCAGTACATAAACATAGGCAAGGCCCGCGTTAACGGCATAGAGTTCGAGGGGCGCGCCGCGTGGGACAAATGGGACGTGAAGCTCTCGGCGACGTGGACCGACGCCAAGAACGCCACCGAGGACTACCGCGAGGAACAGCCTCTGCCGAACAGGCCGGAGTGGGAGGGCTACCTGCGCCTTTCAAGAAAGTTCCTGAAGGACGACGCCGCGACGGCCTTCGCCGAGCTGCGCTATATCGGAGAGAACTACTACGACACGGCGGGTTCGATCAAGATGGACGACCTCTTCACCGTCGGCGTGGGGCTGCACTGGCGCATAAGGGAAAGGCTGAAGCTGACGCTCGGCGTCGACGACATATTCGACGAAGGGCCGGAATTGAAGATGTACTCGGTCAAAAACGGACCGGAAAGGACCATGTGGTATCCGCTTCAGGGACGTACATTTTACGCGACCTTAACGTGGGAATTTTAGGGCGGCGCGGCCGCTTTGAAATAAAAAACACAGGAGGGGTTTTAAATGTTTAAGAAACGCGGGCTTTTGGCATTGGTTCTGGCGCTGTGCATGGCGCTGGCGGTATCGCCGGCTATGGCGGGCATCCTCTACACGGCGTCGACCAACTGGAACACCGACAGATTCGGCATAATCAAGGACAGCGAGGCGCCGACGAAGGACGTCGTAACGAACCTCGGCGGCTCCGCCGGCTCGGGAGTCTTCTCGTTCAACAACGCGGAATGGAAATCGCGCATCGCGATAAGCCAGTACCCCGCAACGGCCAACGACACCGTCTGGTTCTACGACCCTACGACGACGGACTGGTCGGCTCCTCTCAAGGAAGCGACGTCGCCCGTGAAAAACGTACACCACATGGAGGCCGGCGGGAAATATCTCTACGCGGCAGGCTATGACGACGCGACGGTAGGCCGCTTCGACATGACGTCGGACGCTTTTGCGCCGGACTCCAAGATCTACACCTATACGCCGGCCGACGCCGGCTACACGGCTCACGCTGAGCGCATAGCGACGTATAACGGCGGCGTTTACGCGATATTCGCCGCGAGCAAAGGCAATTACCCGAACTACGAATACGCGCCGCACAAGATCATAAAGTTCTCCGAAGATCTCACGCCCGCGGCGAGCGCCGACTTAAAGGGCAAGAACATCGACGGCGCCAACGTCGGCGCAACGATCCGCATAGGAGGAAGCCTCTACGTCGCGTCGATCGGCGGCAACCAGGATACCACGGGGCTCTTCAACACCGATTCGATGATCGAGAAGGTGAACCTCGACACGCTGGCTTCCGAAACGCTTATCACCGCTTCAAAGGCCGCTGAGAAGGACGGCTCGTGGGGCAGCAATTTCTACGGCCTCGCACACGACGGAAACAGGATATATATCTTAGCCGCCTGCTGGAACGGCAGCTGGCCGGAATCCGGCAGGGATAACGTCGTAATCTACGAAACGAACGCGGAAAAGCTCGACGGCGGCGACATCGGGAACAAAATAGCGACGCTCAGCACAAAGACCGGCTACAGCCTCGGCATCGAATACGACAGCGCGGCGAAGCTGCTCTGGGTATCCGCCGGCGACAGCGTCTACAAATACGACGGCTCGGCTTTCACGGAGTACGACAGCACGGCGCTCGGCGGAGAGATGGCTAAGTTCGCGACGCTCACCGCTTCCGGCGTGACGCCTTCCGGCGACGGCGGCGGCGGCGGCGGATGCAACGGCGGCTTGGGCGTTCTCGCTCTCGTCGCGCTTCTGCCTCTTCTCGTCGCAAAGCGCGGCAAAAAGAAATAAAGGCCGATAACGATTTGCATCCGCACAACAAGCGGGTGTGAAGCTCTTTCCATAATGGGGCGCCCGCGGCGCCCCTCAGAAAGAGGAGGCGGGCTTCCGAATTTTCGGACGAGCCCGCCTCATTTGCTTTGTTTTTTCTCCGCGTCCTTTAGAATTTTACCGTTTTCGGCGCCGCAGTGAACGAATAGAACGTCGCCGTCGCATCCTTCAGATAAAGGACCTCGCCGACTCCGTCCTCCTCGGAGTAGAGCTTCCGCAGCTCCGGGTTCTCGTCGAGCATATGGCGGCGCGCTTCGACCCTGCCGTCATGTACGACCGTCGCCGCGACGCGCAGCCACTTCGCGCCGTCCTTTGAGGTCGTGCAGAGCTCTATTTTCGGGTTAGCCGTCATCTGCTTATAAACGGGCTTGACGTTCCCCGTCTGAAGATAGAGCTTACCCTCGAACAGCGCGACTACGCCGAAGGGACGCACCCTCGGCTGGTCGCCGTCCATCGTCGCCACGTAAAAGACAGGATTTTCTTTCAAAAATTTGTAGACTTCTTCCATTGTCAACGCTCCTTAACAAAGTATTTTTATCAATTTTACACCATCGACGGCGCGGCGCCCGCCGAAACAGAGGCGCCCGCCGCGGCGTTTCCTCCCGAAGCGACGGACGACGCGCGCCTTCGCGAATATTTCGACGATCCGACTGGGAGAAAAAGAGGGCGCCCCCGAGAGAGCGCCTTCCTTGATATTGCGCGCGATTTCGCCGCGCTTAAGCGAGCAGCTTTTTCAGATCCTCTTCAGGCGTCGATATGGGCGCTATGCCGTAATGTTCGACGAGGAAGTTCAACACGTTAGGCGAGACGAACGCCGGGAGCGACGGTCCGAGCAGGATGTTCTTTATGCCTAAGTGCAGCAGCGTAAGAAGGATGCACACCGCTTTCTGCTCGTACCATGAGAGGACGAGCGACAGCGGCAGCTCGTTCACGCCGCATTTGAACGCGTCGGCGAGCGCCGTCGCGACGCGCAGCGCGCTGTAGGCGTCGTTGCACTGCCCCATGTCGAGAAGCCTCGGGATGCCGCCGATATCGCCGAGGTCGAGGTCGTTGAAGCGGTACTTCCCGCAGGCGAGCGTAAGGATTATCGTATCCTTCGGCGCCTTCTCCACAAATTCGGTGTAGTAGTTGCGTCCCGGCTTCATACCGTCGCAGCCGCCGACGAGGAAGAAGTGCTTCACCGCGCCGGATTTGACCGCGTCGATCACCGCGCCGGCGACCGAGAGCACAGCGTCGTGCCCGAAGCCGGTCGTCGTGCATTTGCCTCCGTTGATTCCCGTGAATTCCTTGTCCTCGGCGTAGCCGCCGAGTTCGAGCGCCTTCTGGATCACCGGCGTGAAATCCTTTTCGGCGCCGATGTGCGTCAGGCCGGGGAAGGAGACGACTTCCGTCGTGAAAACGCGGTCGGAGTACGACGGACGCGGCGGCATGAGGCAGTTGGTAGTGAATAGGATCGGCGCCGGGATGCCGTCGAACTCCTTCTGCTGATTCTGCCAGGCGGTGCCGAAGTTGCCCTTAAGATGCGGATATTTTTTGAGCTCGGGATAGGCGTTCGCCGGCAGCATTTCGCCGTGCGTGTAGACGTTGACGCCTTTATCCTTCGTCTGTTCGAGCAGCATAGCGAGGTCGCGCAGGTCGTGCCCGGTAATGACGATAAAGGGTCCCTTCTCCACCTTGAACGATACCTGAGTAGGCTCGGGCTTTCCGAAGGTCTCCGTGTTGGCCCTGTCCAAAAGCTCCATGCAGGCGAAGTTGACCTCGCCGACCTTCAACACGAGCGGCAGCAGAGCATCCATAGTCTCCTCTTTCGCAACGGCAACAAGCGCTTCGTAGAAGAAATTCTTGACCTTCCTGTCGACGTAGCCGAGCACGTACGCGTGATAGGCGTAGGCCGCCATGCCGCGCAGCCCGAAGAGTATCAGCGATTTGAGCGAGCGGATGTCCGCGTCGGCGTCCCAGAGCGCCTTCATGTCGTACTCTTCGGCGCCGCCGCATCCGCCGCAGCCGTGCGAGCAGGAGGGAGCGAGCGCGGCCGTCGCGCGGCGCACCTCGGCTGTCAGCTCCGCTATCGAGCCATTGTCGAAATTCACGTTCGTCACCGTCGTGAAGAGCCCTTCGAGCATCAGCCTGTCCGTATCGGCGTTAGGCCCGTACTTCTCCACCGCCAGCGACATTCCGATAAGCGCGCCGGTCAGTTCATCCTGAAGCCCGGCCGTATCGAATTTCTTCCCGCATACCCCGTTCACAGTGCAGCCCGTGCCCCCCGCCGTCTGCTCGCACTGAAAGCAAAACATTTTCCCGTTCATCCTTATTTCCTCCTCATTTTTGATATGTGAAGCAAAATGATTTTTCGCGCCGAATGCGCTTATTCCTCTATTTCGCCGTTTATCCCGAGCGTCACGACCTGCCACGGGATAAATTTTCCGCTCGCCTGCAGCGCCTTCTTTGCGGCCGCCTCGATGCCGCCGCAACAGGGCACCTCCATCCTGACGACCGTCACGCTCTTTATATCGTTCTCCGCGATGATCTCCGCCAGCTTCTCCGAATAATCGACGCCGTCCAGCTTCGGGCAGCCTATCAGCGTCACGCGCCCCTTTATGAAGCGCTCGTGAAAGTCCGCCCTCGCGAACGCCGTGCAGTCCGCGGCGATCAGCAGCTTCGCGCCGTTAAAATACGGCGCGTTCACCGGCGCTAACTTTATCTGCACAGGCCACTGGGAGAGGCGCGAGGCGACGCCGCTTTCGCGCACCCGAGGCTCCGCCTCTTCTTCGCGCTCTATGGCGCGGGAGCGCGCGCCCGGGCAGCCGAAGGGCATTCCCCCCTTCTCCGCTTTAGCGGCGCTCACCGCGGCGCTGTCGTAGGGTTTCGCTTCGCGCTCGACGAAGCTTATGGCTCCCGTCGGGCACTGCGGCAGGCAGTCGCCGAGGCCGTCGCAGTAGTCGTCGCGCACCAGCTTCGCCTTCCCCCCCACCATCGCTATGGCGCCCTCATGGCACGCTTCGGCGCAGGCTCCGCAGCCGTTGCATTTTTCTTCATCTATCTCGATTATCCTTCTTCTCACGACGAAACACTTCCCCAAAAAAATTCTTTCTTGCATCGACGATAAGAGAATACTACAATGGTTGCGGCGAGTCTGTCGTAATTACAACGAAATCGGAGAAAAAATAAAAAATGAGGGAAAACATCGACGTAATAAAAAATTCGCGGCTTTTCGCCGGCATCGCCGAGGAGAGCATAGCGGCGATGCTGAACTGTCTCTCGGTAAGATGCGAAAAATTTTCCAAGAACGACTTCATCATGCGAGACGGGAAGCATACCGATTCGCTGGGCATGCTGCTCTCCGGCGCGGCGCTCGTGATACGAGAGGACTACATGGGCAACAGGAACATCATCGCCAACGTCGCCCCGGGAGAAATATTTGCGGAGAGCTACGTATGCGCGGAGGGCGCTCCGCTCGGCGTCAGCGTCACCGCCGCCAAGCCTTCGTCGGTGATGTTCCTCGGCGCGCGCCGCGTGCTCTCCGTCTGCTCCTCCGCCTGCGAATTCCATCTGCGCATCGTGCGCAACCTGCTCTCCGTGCTCGCCGAAAAAAATCTCAGCTTCAGCGACAAGCTGACGCACGTCGCCTACCGTACCATCCGCGGCAAGGTGCTCTCATACCTCCACGCACGCTCGCAGGCCGCCGGCGCGGACGAATTCGAGATTCCCTTCGACAGGCAGGAGCTCGCAGACTATCTCTTCGTCGACAGAAGCGCGCTCTCGGCGGAGCTCGGCAAACTGCGCGCCGAAGGGCTGATCGATTTCCGCAAAAACCGCTTCTCGCTCAAGCGCTGACGTGCGGCCTGATGTATAATTCCGATGAAGTGGAGTGATTCACATGTATTCGACGGACAAAACGGAAAAGTGGTTCGACTCCTACGTCGACGGCTTCAGGAAGGATGGGAGGCTGCTGCCGCTTCAGGAACTGAAAAGAAAGCACAGCAGAAGGGTCATGGCGCTGGCCTGCGCGATCGCCGAGTCGCTCGAATGGAACGAGGAGAACGACGCCTGGTTCGCCCACGCGGCGGGCCTGCTGCACGACACCGCGCGCTTTTCTCAGTGCCGCGACTTCGGCACCTTCTCGGACCGTGCGAGCTTCGACCACGGAGACAGGGGCGCGGAGATACTGGACGCGGAATTCGACTGGGAAGGCATAGCCGACGCGGACAGGAAAAAACTTCTGACCGCGGTACGCTGCCATAATAAGATAGAGATACCTTCAAACATGCCCCTTTCGACGTACCGCTGGTGCGCCCTCGTGCGCGACGCCGACAAGATAGACGTCTACCGCTTCATACAGCATAGCATAGAAAAAGGGAACATCTCCGAAGTGCTGCCGCGGCACGGGAAGGCCGCGGAGATTTCTCCGCAGCTCGTCGAAGAAGTGCGCGAAAGGGGGCGCGGCTCCTACGAGAACGCGCACTCTCTGCAGGACTTCCGATTGGTACAGCTGACGTGGGCCCTCGACCTGAACTATCCCGTCTCAGCCGTCACGCTGAGAGAAGAGGGCGTTTTCGACAAAATAGCGGAAGAGCTGAAGGGCTTCGGCATAGACGACGTCGTCGAAGCGCTGATGAGAAAAATCAACGGGATGTAAAGATGAGAAAACAAAAAACGGCGCCAGCGCGCCGCTTTTTTGTTTTGCTGATTTTTTTATTCGAACATATCCTTGCCGACGCCGCAGACGGGGCAGACCCAGCCTTCGGGGATGTCTTCGAAGGCCGTGCCCGGAGCTATTCCGTTGTCGGGGTCGCCTATTTCGGGATCATATACATAACCGCATACCGTGCAGACGTATTTCTTCATGAAAAACCTCTCCTCCTGAGATATTAGGGCCTTCCAAAACCCGTTTTAATTATATCTATTTTTAATTAAAAATCAAATACTAAAAAATTCCTGCGGCAGATCGGCTGTCAGCCGCTCCGCTCCGTCCCTCGTTATGAGGTAGTCGTCTTCCAGCCGCATCCCTCCGAAGCCCGGAATGTAGAGCCCCGGCTCTACCGTAACGACGTCTCCGTCGCGCAGCGAGTCGTTGCGGCGCGGCGAAAGGCAGGGCGCCTCGTGTATCTCGAGCCCGAAGGAGTGCCCGAGGCTGTGAGTGAAGTACTCTTCTTTACCTGCGGCTCTGAATATCCCCGCCGCTTTTTCGTGCGCGGCCATTCCGGAAACTCCGGCGCGCAGCATCGCGGCGGCTTCGCCGTGAGCCTTCGCGATCAGGGAGTGGAGAGCGCGCGCTTCGGGGCCCGGCTCGCCTATCGAAAAGTTCCTCGTGATGTCGCAGAAGTATCCGTTCCAGCGCGCGCCGAAGTCCACCGTGACCCACTCTCCCCTTTCCATCGGCTTGTCGCCGGCGCGGCCGTGAGGCATCACGCTGCGGACGCCGGAGGCTACGATCATGTCGAAGCCTGGCGCGCCGCCGGCCGCGCAGATGTTGTAGTTGAGCAGGGCTTCGAATTCTTTTTCCCTCATCCCCGCGCCGCTTTGCGCGAGCGTGTCGATAAAGGCCTTCGCACCTATCGCGGCGGCCTTTTTTATCGCGCGGATCTCGCCGTCGTCCTTTTTCCGGCGCAGCTCGCGTATTATCTCGCCGCCGTCCTCGGCCTGCGCTCCGGAAAGCGAAAGCAGCTCCTCCCACGTCCTATGAAAGGTCTTTTCCTCTTCGCAGAGTATTTTTTCAACGCCGCGCCTCTTCAGCTCTTCGGCCGCGTCCTTCACGGCGCCCTCCTTTATCCCGCATATCCTATGCGGGGACTGCTCTTTCCCCTGAGCCGAATAGCGCCCGTCGAGATAGAGCTCGCCCTCTCCGTCCGAATATACGACGAGCGCGCCGGAGGTCCCGCGAAATCCGCTCAAGTAGAAGAGGCTCTCCCAATTCGCGCCCTCGTCCGCTATTGCGACGAAAGCGTCCGCACGGCGCTCGCGCAGCCTTTCGGCAAGCTTTTCGGTGCGGCGCAGTATGTTATCGCACATTTTCTTTGCCCATCTTCAAAAGGCGCCAGAGCTCTTCTTTCGGCTCCGGCAGTGGATAATCGAGCCGCGCGCCCATGCTCCCCGCGACGGCGGCGTCTATCCCCGCACCCTTCAGCTCCGCGAGCGCGGCGTTTACAGAATTCTCCGGGAGGACGGCCAGCAGCGCGCCGGACGCTATCAGCCGCAGCGGGTCGAAGCCGAGCTTTTCCGCCGCGCGCTTAGTCAGCCGATGGACGGGGACGCAGCTCTCGTCGACCTCCGCGCGAAGGCCGCAGAGCGTGCATATCTCGCCGAGGCCGCCGGAAAAGCCCCCCTCCGTCGGGTCGTGCATGAATTTGGCGTATTTGCGCAGTATGCGCGACTCGGGCAGCACGGAGGTCATCTCCGCCCACGAGAGCACTTGGGAAATTTCCCCTTCGCTCATGAAGGGCGACAGGAGCTCCGGTCGGTCCGCCGCGACTATCGACATCCCCTCTATGCCTATGTGTTTCGTGACTATCAGCACGTCGCCCTGGGATATGTCAGAGGCGCGCATCACTCTATCGGCGCAGCCTACGAGCGCTCCCATTATCACGGGGCGGTCGTAGCGGTCATTGAATTCGGTGTGCCCGCCGGCGACCGCTATCCCTTCGGCGCGGCACTCTTCGTCTATCTCGCGCATTATGCGCGCCGCGCCC
Organism: Synergistes jonesii; assembly: GCF_000712295.1. Lineage (NCBI taxonomy): Bacteria > Thermotogati > Synergistota > Synergistia > Synergistales > Synergistaceae > Synergistes > Synergistes jonesii. The sequence goes on from NZ_JMKI01000038.1 coordinate 54,421, forward strand.
TCTTCCCCCATCGACGGGGGCAGCACGAGAGTGACCGCGAGGTAGGCCGGCTCTCCGCCCTTCGACGCTATATCGTTGGCGTTTATGCGCACGAGCAGGCGTCCGGCGCCGCGCTCCGCTCCGACTATCGGATCAGAGGCGAAGACCATATATTTCCCCTCCGGCCATCTGATGACGGCCGCGTCCTCGCCGACGCCCGGGCCGATGAGCAGCTCGGAGCGCTCTAAGCCTTTGTAGGAGAGCACGCTGCGCTTCAGCGCCGCCGGCGAGAGCTTGCCGGATGGGAGTTCCTTTTCACACTGGTTATCCACGTCTATCATCTCTGTTTCGCAAAGCCGCGCCGTTCGACGAAAAGGCGCAGCCGCAGTAGTTCTGCCTGTAAAGGCCGAGTTCCTTCGAGCGCACGACCGAACGCCGGAAGCCGTCGTTTTTGCGCCACACTCTTTCGAGCCATACGAGCCCGTGAGCGGCGGCCGTGCGCGCGCCGATCCCGTTTATCAGCCCGACGTCCTTGTGCGGGCTTATCGTGAGCGTCGTGCAGAGGTGCGTGAAGCCGTTTGCCGCGCCGTACTCCGCGGCCGCCTCCAGCTGCAGCGCGAAGCACTTCGCGCAGCGCCTGCCGCGCTCCGGCTCGTCCTCCAGTCCGCGCACGGCGTCGAACCACGCCTTCGCGTCGTACGGTGCGAAAAACACTTCGCCGCGCTCCTTTTCCGCAAGAGTCCTCAGCGCCGCGGCGCGCCTTTCGTACTCTTCGCGCGGCTGTACGTTGCCGCCGTAAAAGTAGCCGGCCGCGTCGTAACCCTCTTCGAGGAGGGCGGGCCACGGTATCGTCGCGTCCGGCGCGCAGCATATATGAAGGAGCAGTTTTCCGCCGCTCAACCTTCCGCCTCTTCCTCCGCCGCCCCGCCGTCCGGAGCTTCGCCGGCTACGGCGGGCTCGGCCGCGTCAGGCTCTTTATCCGGCTCGGCCTCCGCCGGCGGCAGGGTCTTGGCCGCGAATATCAGATAGCCCGTGTGCCCGACCATCACATCCATCGGGCGGATCCTGTTCGGCTCCGTCTTGTAGTAGCGGAGGAGTATCTCAAGCACCTGCGCGTCGGCGAAGCCGAAATCCTGAAGAGCGCGCAGCGTTTCGGATATCTGATTCGCCGTCGGCACGAGTATCCCCAGGCGATTGCCGGGAGACAGCGCCTCGTAAGCTTTGTCGACGTAGTCCCAGGGGTTAGGCACGTCGAGGAAGACGGCGTCGGCGCCGCGCTCCTTGAAGCCTTCGTCGAGAGAGCGCACGTTGAACTCTATCCTGTGGGCGACGCCCCACTTCTCGGCGTTCTTTCTCGCAAGCTCGGAAAATTCCGGCCGCCGGTCGTATGTGCAGACCCTTCCGCCGTCGCCGACGAAATGCGCGAAGGCGCAGCAAAGGCTGCCGGAGCCGGTGCCGCATTCGACGACGGTGCAGCCGGGGAAGATGTTCAGATGCTCGATGATGAAGCCGGACTCCTTCGGGAAGACTATCTGCGTCTGCCTCTTTATGCGGCGCGTGTATTCGCCGAGCGTCGGGCGCAGCAGATAGTAGAGCTCGCCCTTGGGCGTGCGGAGCCCTTCGCCGAAGTCGTGCAGCATAAGATCGGAATGTTTCAGCTCGCCGAAGTGAGTCCCCTGAACCATCCCGTGCCGCATCCTTACGAGGAAGCTGTCCCCCTTCTTCGGGTGCCAGATGAGTACGAGCTCGCCCTCCTGAATCATTTAAGGATTTCCCTGACCGCCGCCGCTATCCCCTCGGCGCAGAGCCCCATGTCGGCGAGCACGTCCGTGTTGCGCCCAGAGAGGCCGTAGCGCGTGACGCCCATGCTTTTGATCTTCAGCGCTTTGCCGGCGCGCGCGAACGCGGCGGCCGCGATATTGCCTATGCCCGTCTGCGCGTTGTGGTCTTCGCAGCTGACTAATGGCATATCCCCGACCTCCGCGAAAAGCCGCTCCTTATCCATCGTCAGAGGCGTCGCGCAGTGCAGCACCTTGACGCTTATCCCCTCTTCGGCTAAGGCTTCCGCCGCTTCGACGGCGCGCCCGGCCAGATGCCCCATCGCAAGCACGACGGCGTCCTTGCCGCCGCGGAGCAGGTCTATCTTCCCGTCGCGGAATTCGTAATCCCCGCCGTAGAAAGGCTCGCCCTTTTCGTCGAGAATCACCGGAAGCGGGCTGCGCCCCATAGCGAGGCAGATGTTGCCGGGCTGCGCGAGCATCCAGCGCGTCGCGCGGTCCGTCTGATTCGGGTCGGCGGGCACGACGACGTTCCAGCCGTACGTGTTCGCGAAGAGGCCGACATAGTCGATGCACTGGTGAGTCATGCCGTCTTCTCCCACGTCGAGGCCGGTGTGGGTGAGGACCGTTTTCACCCCGGCGCGGTTGATGTCGTTCAGCCTCTGCTGGTTGTAGACCTCGTCGCTGCCGAATACTCCGAAGTCGGCCCACACCGAGACTACCCCGGCGGCCGACGCAGCGCCGGCCGCGGTCGCGGTCGCGTGCTCCTGAATGCCGGCTTCGATGAAGTTCTCCGGGCAGGCCTTCGCAAAGCCGTCGACCCTCACGGAGCCCGCGAGGTCGCAGTCGAATACGAGGATGGGCGTCGAGCCCGGCTTTTTATAGTTGAGCTCCCCCACCTCCGCGAGGGTCCTTCCGAACGCCCAGCGGTTGTCCTTTTTGTCTTCCTTCGTGTAGGTGTGCGGCCTGCCGGTGCAGAGCACGGGCTTTTCATGCGTCACACTGCGCCCCTTCGGCATCGCGCCTTTGCGCTCTTCGAGCAGCGCGTCAAACAGCGAAACGTCGCTCCCGAGCTCCTTCAGCGCCTGCTCCAACTTCTCTCCGGCGGCCGGCTTCCCATGGTAATCGGCGACGTCCTCCATGAAGGAGACGCCTTTGCCCATCGTCGTTTTGCAGAGCACGACGGCGGGAACGGCGGAATTTTTCGCTTCCTTAAGCGCCTTATATATCTCACAGCAGTCGTGCCCGCGGCATTTTATCACGCGCCATCCGTCGGCCGCCCAGAGCGCGGGGATGTCGGCGGGCATGACCTCTTCCAGACGGCCGCTTATCTGTATGTCGTTCCAGTCGACGATCGCCGTAAGGTTGGTCAGCTTTTCCTTCATCGCGATTCTGCGCGCCTCGGCGAGCTGCCCCTTTACCTGTTCGCCGTCGCCCATCACTACCCACGTGTGATAGTTAGAGCCGCGCGCGCGGGCCGCGAGCGCGAAGCCTACGCCGGCGGCCAGCCCCTGTCCGAGGTTGCCGGTGCCCCAGTCGACGCCGGGGACGCAGCGCTCGACGTGACCCTGATAAGGGCTGCCCGCGCGGCGGAAGTTCGCCGCCATCTCATGCGCCGGAAAGAAGCCGTACTCGGCCAGCGCCGCGTAAAAGCCCGCCGACGTATGCCCGTGGCTCACGACGATGCGGTCGCGTTCAGGCGAATCGGCGAGCTCGGGCGACACGTTGGCCGCGCCGAGCAGCGTGATATAAATATCCATAGACGAAAGCGCTCCGGCGGGATGCCCGCTCTTCGCCGCCGACGTCGCCGCGACGGCCCACACGCGCGCGTCGCGCGCCGCTTCGCGAAGCTCGGCGGCGCCGGCTTCGCTGATCGCTTCCGCCTTGAAATTTCGTATCTCTTCCGTTAGCTTCATTTAGAAAAACTCCTCTCAATTTTTCAAAGAGAACTTAATGATCAACCGTCCCTTATCATTTTACAGCCAAATCGCGCAGCTGTGGATATTTTATACGGCTATTTGGACATTCGCTTGGGCATTCCTGCTTATTTATGTCGCGCGAAAGCCTAGTTCGTTGTAGAATAACGATATATTTTCCTGCGGGCAGGAGGAATCACATTGCGAATCTTAGCCGCTCTGCTTTTAGACGCCATCTTCGGCGACCCGCGGCGGCTGCCGCATCCGGTGGTCTTTGTGGGTCGTCTGATATCGTTTTGCGAAAAAATTTTTTATACGAGGGGAAATAACGCAAAGGAAAAGGGATTCCTCTTCTGCGCCGCAGTGACGCTCGCCACGGCGGCCGCGCTCTTCGTTATACTCGGCGCGGCGGGCTTGGTTTCCCCGTGGCTCAGGAGCGCGCTTGAAATATATCTGATCTACGCGGCGATAGCGTTCAAATCGCTGAAGGACGAATCTCTGCCCGTGGCGCGCGCGCTTGCGTCCGGCGAACTCGAACGCGCGCGCCGGCAGCTCGGGCGGATCGTAGGGCGCGACACGGAACGCCTCGACGAGGCCGGCGTGGTACGCGCCTGCGTCGAGACGATAGCCGAAAGCTACGTCGACGGCGTCGTCTCGGTACTCTTCTGGGCCTCCGTCGGCGCCTTCTTCGGGCAGGCGGCGCTCTTTGCGTGGATATTCAAGGCGTCGAACACGATGGACTCGATGGTCGGCTACGACGACGAGCGCTATCGCGACTTCGGGTACGCAGCGGCAAAGTTCGACGACGCGATGAACTTCCTGCCGGCGCGCTTAGGCGCTGCCGCGGCGATTGCCGGCGGCGCCATGGCCGGCATGGATTACAGGCGCGCGTGGAGAATCTTCCTGCGCGACAGGCTGGAACATAAAAGCCCGAACAGCGCGCACGCTGAGAGCGTATTCGCGGGGCTGCTCGGCATCCGCCTCGGAGGCGGCGCGTACTACGGCGGCGAGTGGGAGGCACGCCCCTTCCTCGGCGACGACCTGCGCAGCCCCGAACCGAACGACATCCTGCGCGCGCAGCATATTTTGAATCTTTCGGTCGCGGTATGCGCGTTCGCGATCCTCGCGCTCGCAAGAGGGGCCGCGTAATGGAATTCCGGCTACACGGCGCGAACCCGCTGAAATTATACGAGCTCTTCGGCGTCGAGCCTCCGGCAAAAATCTACGACTTCAGCACGAATACGAACGCGGCGCCGCAGAGGGGCGGCTTCTCGCCGAATTTGCGCGAAGCGGTCGAGGATTACCCCGACGACGAATGCGCGGCGCTGCGCGCGCTCCTTTCGGCCAACTTCGGCGTGGAAAAAGAAAACCTCCTCGTCACGAGTGGCTCGAACGAGGCGATATACATCATCGCCTCCTACGCCGCGGCGCGCGAGAACTTTATACTCCAGCCCGTCTACGGCGAATATCTGCGCGCCCTTTCGGCGTTCGGCGCGAAGACGCGCAATATTTTCAGCCTACCCGCGGAATTTCCGGAAGGAAGCGCCGTCTGGCTCTGCAATCCCTGCAACCCTACGGGGGAGTTCATCCCCGACGCGGAAATTTACCGCACGGCGGACGGCAATCCAAACGTATTTTTCGTGATCGACGAAGCCTACCGGGATTTCATATGGACGGAGGAGGAACTTCTGCCGCTTGAGCAGCGGCCGAACGTAATAAGGCTGCGCTCGCTGACGAAAATTTACGACATGTGCGGCGCGCGCGCCGGCTGCGTCGCCGCCGACGAAAAAATCCTTTCGCGCCTCCGGCGGCGGCAGCCGAGCTGGAGCGTCGGCGGGCTCGCGCAACAGGCGGCGCTCTTCTTCGCAGCGGACGACGATCTCGTACCGCGGACGAAAAAATATTACTCCAAAGAGATGCCGCGCCTGATCTCCGCTCTGAACTCCGCAGGCTTCCGCACGTTGCCGACCTCGGTAAATTATTTCCTGACCGAGATAGAGGACGATGAAAAATTCATCCGCTTCCTGCTCGAACGCGGCTGTGTCGTGCGCCACACGCGCAACTTCCCAAGCCTCGACGGCCGCTTCGTGCGCATAGCGGCGCGCCGCGCGGAAGAGAATGACGTGCTGATCGCAGCGATAAAAGAATACCGATAAAAGTTTCGCTTTAATAACGAGAAAAAGAAGGGGCCGCTCTAGAGCTGCCCCTTCTTCAAAGCTGAACCTCGGCGCACGTTTAGCCGCCGCTGATGTTGTGGATGACCTGCACGTTCGCGCCGTCGGGGATTCTCGTCTCGCCGTAGCGCGCCCTGTCTATCGCGCTGTCGTTTACCCATACGGAGAGCATCTTGAATTTGAAATTTTTTTCGTCGAGCAGATCCTTTACCGTCAGCCCCTCTTTCCAAGGCGATTTATCCCCGTTCACCGTTATCATGCGCGGCTCCTTCCTTTCATTAAATGGGTTAATCCTCGAACTCGTCCTCCGGCTTCAGATGCTTCTTGAGAAGCTCCACGACCGCGGGATAGTCTATGCCGAGGCGTTTCACCGTAGCAAGCGTCGGGATTCCGTTCTTGTTCCAGCCGCGGCGCTTGTAGACGGCCAGTTTCAGCTGCTCCCACTGCTTCCTGCGGTGCTTCTGCAGCAGGGCGATCTTCTCCTTGACGGAAAGCCCCTCGATACTCTCGCCGAATTCCTTCAGCTTCTCGTCGAAGTACTCGGGGCGCTCCATCCACTCGTCCTCCCACACGGGACCGAGCCCGCGGTCCGGGGCTTCGTGATACTTCGCTGTGCCCTTGCCCATGCGCAGGTTGAAGATTCTCTCGAAATTATAGACCTTCTCGGACTGTTCGATCATCCCATCGCGCGTCAGATGCCTGCCGGTGATCGCCTCGAAGATGTCGAGGTAATTCTGCAAATGCTCCGGCACACGCGCCGCTTCGATGCCCTTATACTTCATGCCGTTGTCCGCCGGCTCGATATCGTTCCACGGCAGCTTGCAGAGCCCCTGCAGCGAGAACCAGAGGCGGAAGTTCGGGAAGAAGAAGAGCGCCTCGGCCTTGTCCTCGTAGGTCGGCAGCTGTTTGTTGACCATATCCATGAATATCAGCCACGCCTCGTCGTGCTGCGGCCCCTTAAGCGTGAGGAAGTAGCCGCCCCACTGAGCTATCGACTCCTGGCAGCGGTACTCGGAGGCCTCGAGCCCCTGACAGACCATGCCTATCTTCTTCATCGTAGCGAGGTCGGCTCCGTAATGCTCTGCGAAATATTCGCGCGCTTCCTCTATGCCGCGCCCGCAGGCTATCGCAAATTCGTCGGAGCCGTGCGCTATGCGGTGCAGAAGCTCCATTATATCGTCCTTGTTGCCGAAATTCAGGTCGAGACCGTGCGTATTCTCTTTGTTGATCAGACCAAGCTCGTAGCACTCACAGACGAACGCCATGCCCGTGCCGAGTGAGATAGTGTCGAGTCCGTAATGATCGGCGTAAAAGTTCGCCTCTATCGTCCAGATCGGATCGAATACGCCGAGGTTCGAGCCGAGCCCAGCCGCCGTCTCATACTCCGGCCCGTCGACTATGACCTCTCTGCCCTTCCATGGGCCGGTCTTAAGGCGAAAGTGGTCGACGCCCTTCGCACAAGCGAGCGAGCAGCCGTACCAGCAGCCGTCGGCCATGCCCTGTGTGAAGAGCTTTATATAGGCAGAAGAGCTGATATTATCGATATCCTTATGGCAGCCGAACTTATAATTGTTCACCGGCAGAAGATTGTAGGCGTCCATTATTTCGGTGAGGTGCGCGGTGCCGGCGGAGCGCATCTTGCACTGTTTGTCGTCGAGGTCGTGGATGCGCTTGTGCAGGCTCGCGCCGCAGCGCTGAATCGTTTTGATGTCTACGGGGTCGTTCTCCGCTCCTGTAAAATGCGTGCGCTTCACGACTATCGCGACGACGCCCTTGTCGTAGAGCACCGTGCCGCCGCCGCCGCGTCCCGCTTGTTTAAGGCGCACGGCTTTGCGGCGGACGTCGTAGAAGCTGAAATCCATGCCCCCCCAGTAGCTCGTGCGCGCTCCTATGCCGGTCGACACTACGGAGATGGTGCGTTTGTCGGGCTCGTCCTTCGCAAAATACTCGTGAAGCTCCTCAGAGACCGCGTACGCGTTGATGTCTGGGAGGTTTGATTCGAATATCTGGACCTTGTGGCCGTCGCCGTCGATAAAAACGACAACGGGCCTGTCGGCCTTCCCCTGCAGCTCCATCGCGTCGAAGCCGGAGAACTTCAGGAAAGGCGCGAAATATCCGCCGGCGTTGCTGTTATAAGTCTGCTTCGTCGCCGGAGAGAGGAACACCGAATAGCACTTCCCCGCGCCCGGGTACTGCGTGATGCCGCAGAAAGGGCCGCCGGCGATGACTATTTCGTTCTCCGGGTCGTCCCATTTAGTCTTTTCCGTAACGGCGTCCCAGAGCAGCTTGAGGCCAAAGCCGCGTCCCCCTGTGAATTTTTCTATCATATCGTCCGAAACGGAACGCTTTTCGAATTTGTAACTGCCGTCCCTGTTTCCTAGCCCGACGTAAAGAGTCTCGCGGGAATATCCGTGGTGTATTTTAGCCGGTTCGTACGACCATTCGGCAAGAAGTTTCATTGGCGTTTTCGACATGTCGGTTCCTCCTCTAAGCCTTCGCGGGCACATTGATCAATTCAAGCGCGCCGGTCGGGCATTTGCGCGCGCAAATGCCGCAGGCGATGCACTTGAAGGGCTCCGTCTGCTTGTCGCCGTCGAAGAACATCGAAGCGGCGGGACAGTAGCCGACGCACATAAGGCACGACGTGCACTTTTCTTTCCGCAGCTGCACCACACCGTTCGCGTCGCGCTCGAGCGCCTGAGTCGGGCAGACCGCCATGCAGGCTCCGCACTGCGAGCATATGTTGACGCTCACGAAGCCCGTGTTGTTAAGTATCTTAACGCGCGAAAGCTCCGGCGACTTTTCCTTGAAATACGCCGTAGAGCACGCCTCCATACATGCGCCGCATTCGACGCACTTCTCGGCGTTTACATGCATGATCCTCACGAAAGATCCCTCCACTGTGTTTTATTTTTTTAAGATGCGCAGGCGCGGCAAAGCGTCCGAGCACCTTCCCCAATAACAGAATTGTAACACGGAGGAAGTGGTTGTGCCTACTATTATTCACTTATGTTTATGGAAAAATTAAAAATTTTTTTGAAAATTCCTTGCGCGCGTACATTTTCAAATTGCGATAACGAATTGCGCAGCTGTCGCCCGTAGATTAGAAAAGTTCACCGTGCGACGACGGGCGCACCCCATCCTATTTATTTTGCACGCGGTATTCTTAGCTCACAAATCGTTTTTCAACGAAAGGGTTTTCTGTGGAGAAGAGCATCGCCTGGTAGCGGAGGGTGAATGCCGCTATGTCTCCCAGTCTGTAACTTTCGGCGCTCTCCTGAATGTCTATTATCATGTGGTCGCTGCTTGCTCCGAGGATTTTTATTCCAGCGTCGTCGGGGATGAGTTTGTACGCATCGCCAAGGTGGATTCGTTTAGATCCGCATGAAGGTCTGACCGTGTTGTATAATATTCAATACAACGCACTATTTAAGTAAAAAAACAGCCGACTTTAAAGGAAAGTATCTTTTTAAAACAAAAACACAGGAGGCGGATCCTTTGTACAGGCGGGACAGTATAGATGCTTCTGAGAAAAAATCGGAGAGTCTCTCCAGTTACGTCTACGAAGCGATAAAAAAGAAGATAATCAATGGCGAGCTGGCGCCCGGCAAGCAGTTGATGGACAGGGCGCTCGCTACCGAAATGGGAGTCAGTCGCACCCCAATACGCGACGCACTGAAACGCCTTTCACAGGAGGGCTGGGTGTTGTGGCGCGAGCATAGGGGAATCGTCGTCTCCGAGGTCAATTCCGACGATGAATATCAGCTCTTTATGCTGCGCGAGATGATCGAACCGTTCATCGTGAAAAAGATAATCACCACCAAGCGCCCGCAGGTGCTCGCCGGCCAGCTTGTGTCTATCGCGGACGATATGGAAAAGGTGAAAGACAATCCCGTCGAATTCATGAAAAAAGATATGCAATTCCATACCTCTATCGTCGAATTCCTCGGCGTTACGAAGTTACGGCCTCTATGGGGTATGATATGCGACGATATGACACGGCTCGTAGTGCAGTCCGTGCGAAAACGCAGATCTCCGGACGATATTATGGATGAGCACCGTATACTGATAGAAGCTTTCTGGAGGGGCGACCTGGAAACGGCTCTTGAATGCATCAACAAGCATTGCCGGCAAATCGTTGAGACTTACCATAACTAGATATAGAGAAAACAGGCAAAAACAACACATCGGGCCGTGGAAGAGACAAATTTTCCGCAGCCTGATGTGTTTATATAAAAATATATTCACAATTTAATAAAATATTTTTTAATAATTATTGGTATTTTTTATAAAACAATAGGCGTAAAAATATACAAAGAATTGCTTTGTTCTTTTTACTGTCTGAAGAATTTTTAAAAGTCTAACCCCTTGACAACACTATGTTCACCATCTATCTTATATATAATTCCGATATTCGGTTTTTAATTCCGTTTTACGGAAAATTTTGTATTATTATTAGAACAAAAAAACAGTACGATAACGGCGGCAAAGAGCTAAGCAATTTGCTAAAAAGCATTTTTAAGGTATTACCAGACTATAGCGTTGCATGTATTGTACAAGAATTGAAACCTCTTGTTTGCTTTTGTACTACTTAATTATATGAGGAGGAACCGAAATGACAAGAAAGTATTCCATAGCTCACCTGACGTGGTTGCCGTGGACTCCAGCGGAGATGATCTATAATACGCATCTCATCGGTTATGATTATGTGAGTCTCCGCACCATCAGCCAGGAACTTCCCAGAGAGGTGAACCACGATATCTCCAACAACTGCGAACTTTTCAAGTTAACGGAGCAGGCGCTCAAAGACACAGGAATGAAGATCAACGATATCGAACTGGCCAAGATAGACGCGAATACGGCGGACATCAGGAAGTACGAGCCCCATCTCGAGGCTGCCGCAAAGCTCGGCGTAAAGAACGTGATAACGAATATCTGGACGCCCGACAAGGCGTTCTATACGGAAAGGTTCGCTGAACTCTGCGACCTCGCCGCTAAGTACGGCATCTGTGTAAATCTTGAATTCGTCACCTGGGCGGATGTCAAGGATCTAAAAAGCGCCAGAGAGCTTTTGGATACGGTGAATAAGGGCAACGCCTTTATCCTTCTCGACACGCTACACTTTTACCGGTCGCGTGTGACGCTGGAGGAGCTGAAGAGCACTCCGAAAAAGCTGTTCCGGACCGTCCATATCTGTGACGCCAGCAAAGAGATACCGACTGACAAAGAGAGCCTCGTCCATACGGGCAGGGCTGAACGGCTCTATCCAGGAGAGGGGATGATAGATATCGCGGGAATAGTTAAGAATCTCGACGACGACGTAATCCTGTGTGTAGAGATGCCGCATGTTGAGAGGGTGCGCCAGATCGGCGCCGTGGAGCACGCGCGTCGCACACTGGAATCGGCAAAAAAGTATTTCAAGGCTCACGGGATAGGGTAAAGAACGGTCTTTAACAGGAGGTGAAATAAAGATGATTCTTGAGGGTAAGAAAGCGATCATAAGCGGCGGAAACGCAGGAATCGGCAGGGCTATCACCCTAGCCTACGCAAAAGCTGGCGCGGACGTCGTCATATACGGCCGCAATGGAGAAAGAAACACAGCCGTCGCCGCCGAGGCTGAGGCTCTGGGAGTGAGGGCCTTTCCGATCCGCTGTGATGTATCAAAGCCAGGCGAGGTGGAAGCGGCAGTTAAAAGATCGGCGGAGCTGCTGGGTAGAATCGATATTCTGGCAAATGTCGCAGGGGTCTCGCCCAAAAAGCCTGGCGGTTTTAAAATCCCCTTTTACGAATTGGAGATAGATACCTGGCGCGAAGTCATGGAGGTAAACCTCAACTCCGTTTTCTATGTGTCGCGCCTCGTAAGCCGTTATATGATCGAGCAGAGGTATGGCAAAATAATAAATATGTCCTCGATAGTAGGACTTACCGGCAGCGAACACGGCCCTGCAGCAGCCTGCTACTCAGCCTCGAAAGCAGGAATAATATCGCTGACCCGTTCGATGGCCTACGAGCTTGCGGAATATAACATAACGGTCAACGCCGCTGCCCCCGGGCGGATCACAACAGCGATGTCGGGAGCGAACAACGAATACTACAACAAACGAAACCTGAACGACATCCCCGCAAAACGTTTCGGCACGCCTGAGGAGGTGGCGGATTTCTTCGTCTTCTACGCGTCGGACAAATCCTCGTACATAACGGGCGAGACGACTCTTATTACAGGGGGATGGCTTATCCGTTAGCTTGAATAGTAAATCCTTTTGGCGCTTCGCTATCCTTTTCTTTACTAATCTGAAAAACAGGAGGGTACATAATATGAAACATGGGAAAATGTTCTATCTTTCAATGATATTGGCGACGGCGGCGACGGTCCTGGCCTCTTTCTCAACGGCGACGGCCAATCCCACGAAATACATGAAGCTCAAGCCGATGACGCTGCTTTATCCACACACCTCACCCAAGACCGAAGCGAATGCGCTGATGGCTGACCTTATCAAAAAATACGCGGAAGCTGAGACCGGCGGGAAGCTGACAATCGAGGTGATGCCGGCTGCTCAGCTCGGCACAGCGCAGGAAACGGCGCAGCAGCTCCAGGACGGTAGCGTCAATATCAGCTCGGAGCAGGTCTACTCTATGGTAGACTTTATACCCGAAGTCTCGGCCTTCGACATGCTCTTCATGTTCTCCACCTATGATAAGGATACGATCGACAAGACGTTGAACTCAGGCCCCATGAACAAGTTCCTTCAGGAGAAGTACAATAGGGCCGGTTTTCAGCTCCTTGGCTACATGCAGGGAGCGACCTTCCGTGAGACGACGTCGAACAGAAAGCTCAATAGCCCAGCGGACTTCAAAGGCATGAAGATCAGAACCCTGCCATCCAACAACTTCGTCGTTGGCTGGAAGGCGATGGGGACGGCCCCCACGCCGATTACGATAGGAGAGCTATATCTTGCGCTTCAGCAGAAGCTCGTCGAGGCACAAGAGAACCCTTATGACATCGTCCTATCTAATAACTTCAATGAAGTACAGAAGTACCTCTGTGCAACGCACCACAACCTCTATATCATGCACATAGTGATGAACAAGAAATTCTATGACTCGATGCCGAAGGAGTATCGCGAAGCTCTGGAGCTTGCCGTGAAAAAGGCGAGGACGGAGATCGGTGATTCAATGCCGCGGCTGGCCGAGAAATCAAAGGTGGAGCTTCTTAAACGTGGCATGACACTGATCGAATATGACAACAAGGATTTCGAACAGTTCCACTCCTCCGTCAAGCCGCAGTGGGACAGCATCCGCAAGATCGCCGGGAATCAGGTTGTCGACATGATGGTCAAGGAACTTAACGCTAATTCAAAGAAAAAGTAGCTTTACCGGGCAAACTACGGAAGCCCATCGCACCAGCTTAAAGGGCCGCGGAAAATAAGGGAAAAACCTCTTCCGCGCCCTCTCTTTTAAAGAAACCAAGAGGTGACAGTTATCTATGAAAGCTATTCGCTGGCTTGATAAACATTTCGAGGAGAGCGTCCTCATCCTACTCATGATCGGCATCTCATGTACAATGTTTTTGCAGGTCGTAATGCGCTATTTCTTTAACATGCCGCTTACGTGGCCGGAGGAATTGAGTCGTTATATGTGGATATGGACTACTTTTTTCAGCATGAGCTACACGATTTACATGAGAAACATGCTCCGGGTCGACCTCCTCGCAGAGTTTCTTCCGGAAAGGATCAGACAAATACTTGAAATAAGCATCCAGTTCCTCAGCCTAGGTATCTACTCTACCTTCGCCTACTATTCGGTGATAGTCTACCGCTCGCTTGTGACCAGCGGCCGTGTTTCTCCCGCGCTCAGGATACCAATGTACATGGTTTACAGTGCGCTCTGCGTCGGCTTCTTCCTAAGCGTCGTGCGCACACTCCAGCTCATTGTCGAGCTTGTTATGGCGATGCGCGGTAGGAAGAGCCATCATCTTAAGATGATGGAAGAGATGCAGGAAACGATGAAAAAGGAGGGCATATAAGTCATGGCGGGCATAGTATTCTTTATCTTTCTGCTCTTCCTTGTGATGAGTGTACCGATCGCCATCTCGATGATCGTCAGCACACTTGTGCCGCTGATCGCGGGAGCACCGGGAGCGAGCAGCATCCAGACACTAATTCAGAACACCTTTAGCGGGGCGGACTCAACGCCAATCATCGCAATCCCGCTCTTCATTCTCGGCGGCGTCCTCATGGCAGAAGGCGGCATCTCAGAGAAGCTCTTCAATGTCTTCGCCTACTTTGTCGGCAAAAGGCGGGCCGGCATGCCGATTGCGGTCATCATGACCTGCCTGTTCTACGGCGCGATCTCCGGCTCCGGCCCAGCGACGACGGCCGCCGTCGGCGGCATGACAATTCCGCTACTAGTCTCGCTTGGCTACGACAAACGCTTCTGCGCGGCAATGGTGGCTGTTTCCGGGGGCCTTGGCGTCATAATCCCGCCTTCCATCCCCTTCGTACTCTATTCACTTGCGACAGGCGTATCCACAGGCGCGCTCTTCCTCGCCGGAGTCCTGCCAGGATTGTTCATCGGAATCTGCCTCATGATCTATTCCATCGTCTATTGTATGATCCACGGTGAAGATAAAGAGAAAATCATGGCTAACTACGACAAGCTCCACGAAAAGGGCTTCTGTCTTCTTTTCAGGGAAAGTTTCTGGGCCTTTCTCTCGCCGGTGATTATCCTTGGAGGAATCTATTCCGGGGTCGTCACGCCAACGGAAGCCGCCTGTATTTCGATATTCTACGCGCTCTTTATCGCTCTCTTCGTCTACCAGTCGATAAAGTTCAAAGAACTCTGGGGGTACTTCGGCAATGCGGTAAGGACGTACGCGCCGCTCTGCTTCCTGCTGGCCTTCGCCACGGCCTTTGGGCGCATGTTAGCCCTTATCAAGGCCCCAGCGATGTTCTCTAATTTTATCCTCACATATTTCACGGCGCAGTGGCAGGTTTTGCTGGTGATAGTCATCATCTTCTACTTTCTCGGCATGGTTATGGACACCGGCCCGGCAATACTGATAATGGCACCGATTCTTCTGCCGCTCGTACGTGAAGTTGGAGTGCATCCAGTCCATTTCGGCGTCATCATGGTCACGAATCTAGCGATAGGGCTATCAACACCTCCCTTCGGCCTCGACCTCTTCGTCGCGAGCAGCCTGATAAAAGACAAGCCCATCGCGGTTTCGAAACCGGCGATCCCCTTTATCATAGCCTTCACCGTCGCTCTATTGGTCATCGTTTATACGCCGAAAATCAGCCTTGCGCTGCTTGGCATGTAGACACGTAGAATAGAAAACTCTTCGTCTGTCTAAGGAGATGTATTGTCTATGAGAGTAAAAGATAAGATCGCGATGTTCATCGGCGGCAGCTCCGACATCGCTACGGCCACAGCTGTAAAATTCATCGAAGAGGGCGCCACCATCATCCTCGTCGATTATGACAAAAAGGTTTTTGAGAGGATGAAAGATGCCTACGCGGGCAAAGAGGATAAGGTGCGCGAATATGTGGCCGACGCCCGCAAATATGAGGAGATAGAGGCCGCCGTAGAGGCGACTCTGAAAGAATTTGGACGCATAGACATCCTGGTAAATTGCGCCGGCATCCTGATACACAAGCCGATAGACGTTTTGACGATACAGGAATGGCAGGACGTGATAGACATCAACCTTACGGGGATATTCAATGCCTGCAAGGCTGTGACTCCCGGGATGAAAGAGAGAAAGTATGGACGTATCGTCAACATCTCCTCCATTGGCGGCCGCACCGGTCGCCCCGGAGTCGGCGTGAACTATGCCGCGGCAAAGGCGGGGATCGTCGGCCTGACTCAGACACTCGCAAAAGAGCTTGCCCCATGGACGATAACCGCCAACGTAATAGCGCCAGGACCACTCAAGGGGCGCATGTTCTTCGGAATGGAGCAGCATCTAATCGACGAGCTAATAAGTAACATCCCACTCGGCCGCGTCGGCGAGATGGACGAAATCGCCTACGCCATCCTCTATCTTGCCAGCGACGAAGCTGGGTGGACGACGGGCGAGGTGCTTGACGTCAACGGCGGGGCCTATATTTAGATAGTTGCCAAAGCGTTTTTAACACAATAGGAATCCATACGGGAGCCCGAATCGGCATCGGCGGGTTCCCCTTTATATTTGGAGTATATCTATGGAGACGCTAATAAGGGGTTTTACTCTGATACTTCCGCTGGCCTTTCTTCTGACGGCAGGAAACTTACTCTTCAAAAGGGGCTTCATCATGCCGGACGATATCGCAACGCTATCCAAGTTTCTTTTTTAGATAATTTCACCCTCGCTTTTGTTTCGCAACGCCTTTCAAATAAATGAAAACATGCGAACACAAGCCTCCCTTTTCTGGGCAATCGTCTGCTCGGCGCTTCTGGCGATGTTGGCCTCATATGCCACGGAGCGCTTTCTCTTCCGCATAAGAGACAGGCGCAGGGTAGCCCTCAGCACCGCGGCAGCGATGCGTCCCAATACCATCTACGTAGGGCTGCCAACCGTCCAGACCGTAATCGGAAACCAGGCGATCGGGCTGCTCGCGCTCTATATCGCCGTCGCGATGCCGCTCTATAATCTTCTCTCCCCGCTCTCCAGCGAGTTGATAATGGTGCACCGCAGCGACATGCGGAGCTTTTTGAAAAATGCCGTAAAAAGCATTCTTAAGAATCCCATGGTGATGGCGCCACTCTGCGGCATCCTCCTAGTGTCGCTGGGGATAAAAGCGCTGCCCCTGATGCTGGACAGATCACTGCAAATGGTGGGAAACGCAGCGACCGGCATGGCTCTTCTCACTTTGGGAGCGTCGATAGAGGTCAGCCGCGTGAAAAAGGCCTTTGCCTACTGCTGGCGCGAAGTGCTCATGCGGCTCTTCATCCATCCTGCTATACTCTATTGCTGTCTGAATACCGTTGGCATCGACGCCGCGCTGAAAAACGTCGCCGTACTCGTCACCGCGACGCCAACTGCGGTGACCCTCTTCGTCATGGCAAAAGGCACCGGCCTTGACGACGGACGTGCCGCGGAAATAATCGTTCTGACAACACTGCTCTCCGCCGTGACGATTCCGATGTGGATAGTGTTTTTGGGGATATGATATTTACGTAGAAAGTCCATATATCGGCACACGAAGTGGATAACCGTCCCAATGACGCTCACCCGTTGCTTAGAGCGCGTTCACACTAATAGACAATATTCCAATGATATGCGATGATGTGCATATGGAAATCACTCAAGAACAATATGATCGTATCGAAAAATACTTGCCCCGTCAGCGCGGGAATGTGAGTATGAGTAATCTCCAACTGATCAATGCGATACTGTATGTCACGGAAAACGGCTGCAAGTGGAGGGCATTGCCGAAATCCTATGGAAACTGGCATACGATTTATGTACGCATGAACAGGTGGAGCAAAAATGGCGTCTTACAGCGCGTGTTTGAAGCGTTGCAAGTGGAGAACATTATTCGCATAAGGGTCGAGGCGGTCTGCCTGGACAGCACATCGGTAAAGGTTCATCCCGACGGAACAGGAGCTTTAAAAAAAGAGGAAAACAGTCCATTGGAAGATCGAGAGGCGGGCTCACAACGAAGATTCATATGGTCACCGCAACTGACAGATCGGCTGTCGGCTTCGTGCTATCCGGAGGAGAAGCCCATGACTCGTCGGAAGGCACAGCTCTGCTTGACAAGATCATAAGAGTCCCAGAGCAAAAATACATCCTGATGGACAAAGCTTATGAGGGAGAGAATATGCGGAGCAAAGCGATGGAGAAGGGATATTCTCCGGTTGTTCCTCCAAAATCGAACCGCAAAGATCCATGGGAGTATGATAGGGAGAGATATAAGCAACGCAATGAGATAGAGCGATATTCCCTGCGTCTTAAGCGGTTTCGGAAAATATTTACCCGTTACGATAAGCTTGACGTGCTGTTCTGTGGGTTCATCTACTTTGCTATGATCGTAGATGCATTTTAGCGTGAACAGACTCTGGTGCAAGAAAAACGAAAATTCCCTGCCGCACCTACAAATGGCATGAGAAAGAACCTTGACTTTTTAAATTATGTAGCTACAATATAGACACATAAAAGGAGGTGCGGATCATGGGCACAGTATGTGACAATGTAGTTCGTTTCCGGATCGACTCGGAAACAAAAGCAAAAGCCGCCGAAGCTTTGGATTGTATGGGGCTCACTATATCCGACGCCATGCGGATAACGCTGCGCAGGATAGGCGAAGAAGGCCGGCTGCCTTTTGATGTGGAAATCCCGAACGCCCGCACCAGCCGGGCAATACATGACATGCGCGAAGGGCGGACAACCCGCTTTGAGACCGTCGAAGACGCTCTGAAAGACTTGAACCTCTGATATGCTGGCCATCGAGGTCACAGCCCAGTTCAGGCGGGACAGGAAACGTATGGAAAAGCGTGGCTGCGATATGACGAAACTTCGGGGCGCCATTCTTCTGCTTGCGTCAGAAGCGGAAATACCGTCGAGATTGAAAGACCACGCGCTGAAGGGCAACTGGGAAGGATGCCGTGATCTTCATATCGAAGCGGACTGGCTTCTGATATACGAAATCAAAGATAGCACGCTGGGGCTTGCCCGTACCGGCACGCACGCAGATCTGTTCGGGGGATAAAATTTTATTCCCTCCCTCCGGCAAATACGAAAAAATCCCTCCGGGCTTTCACGGAGGAACTTTGTATATTCTATTCCATCAAATGCTTGGGCTTAGCTCACAAATCGTTTTTCAACGAAAGGGTTTTCTGTGGAGAAGAGCATCGCCTGGTAGCGGAGGGTGAATGCCGCTATGTCTCCCAGTCTGTAACTTTCGGCGCTCTCCTGAATGTCTATTATCATGTGGTCGCTGCTTGCTCCGAGGATTTTTATTCCAGCGTCGTCGGGGATGAGTTTGTACGCATCGCCGATGTCGAACGCACCTATGGCCAGCAGCGCGCGGCGGCGGACGCCGCGGTCTTCATAATGGACGTATGAGCCGAAGCAGTTTGTCCCCAGCTTTCCTATCGGGTGAGTGGGTTTTTCGCCTATCTCGATTATCTCCGCTTTAAGCACGAGGCCTCTGTTTGAAAGGCCTTCTATCGGACACTGCCCGCGTTCGATGAAGTCGCAGGGGACGACGTTGGCCTCGCCTATGCGAAGGTTGTTTATCTTTTTAGGCATTCCGCCGCTCATCATGAGCGGTATGGAGGTGGTGCCGCCGCCCGATACAACTTCAAGCTCCCTGCCGATGACTTCTTCTATTTTCATTGCATCGGCGGAAAGCAGGGAGAGGTTTTCTGCCGTCGGAATGACGGAGCCGTAGCAGGTGAGGTTTGTACCCGCGCCGTAAAGGCGCAGGTTTTTGAGTTCCCGCTCAATGTAGACCGCCGTCTCGATAAATTCACGGCTGTCAAAAATCCCTTCCCGCAAGTCGCCGAGATCCCTCATCAGGATCACATTGTGGACGACGTCGGCAGTCTCCGCCGCGCGGTCGAGCGCGCGCATGGTTTCAATTTCGGAGTTGAGGCTGATATCGCAGAGCTTTACGACGTCGGCCGCTTCGGAGAGCATCGGGATGCGCAGCCCAAGCGTCTTTACCGGAAGTCCCGCTTCTTTCACGGCGGCCAGATGCGGCAGCCTTGAGCTCGCGAGGGTCTTATACCCCGCTTCAAGCAGCGCGTCCCTTATCTCGGGGATAGCGTTGAAACCTTTCAGCACGGCGAAGGGCTCGACGCCTCTCTTTCTGCATTCACGAAGAAGTATGCCTGCGTTGCGTCTGATAACGTTCCTGTCTATCTCAAGCAGCGGATATCTATTCATGGGCTTCACCTTTCTAAAATGGCCGAAGGC